>NZ_JBGLYV010000123.1:0-15412 GCF_047304225.1 Pseudomonas sp. Pseusp3
ACAGCGGCATCGTCCACAACAACGTCTCGCGCCTGTCCAACCAGCGCAGCATCTATCACTACGCCACCGACGCCGGCCTTGTGACTGCCGCGGCGGCTTATCACTGGGTCAGCGAGCTGTACAACCGTTCGCCCTTCGTGGCGGCCCGGGATCGCCACACCGACGACCCGGAACTGCCGATCCAGCACGGGCATTTCTACTGGAACGACCACTACCCCGACTCGCACCTGTTCGCCGATGCCGAAAGCCTGCGCCAGCGTCATTCGCCGAACTTTCTGTTGATCCACCCGATGAACATCGACGACGCCGGGCACAAGCACGGTCTCGACACCCCGCAGTACCGCAACAGCGCCCGCTCGGCCGACATCATCCTGGCCGACTATCTGCAAGGCTGGCTCGATGCCGGTTATCAGGTGCTGGTTACCGCCGACCACGGCATGAACAACGACCGCTCCCATAACGGCCTGCTGCCCGAAGAACGCGAAGTGCCGCTGTTCGTGCTCGGCGATGCGTTCAGTTTCAACGCCAAAGCCACGCCAAAACAGACCGACATCTGCGGCACCGTCTGTGAACTGATGGGCGTGTCCCACGACAAACCCGTGTGCCGGGAGCTGCTCAAGTGACCTCCATGACGCGCGGCAAATGGCTGGCAGCCTTGTGCCTGGTACCCTTCACGCTGTTCTTCATCGTGTTCGAAATTGCCCCACTGGCGTGGGTGATGATCAATAGCCTGGAATCGGAAGAGTTCGGTTGGGGCCTGGCCAACTTCACCAGGATATTCGATTCGAAGTTCTATATGCAGGCGATCCAGTACAGCCTCGAGATCAGTTTCTGGTCCAGCGTATTCGGGATCATCATCGCCGTGCTCGGGGCCTATTCATTGCGCCGAGTCGACTCGAAACTGCGCAATTTCGTCAACGCCTTCGCCAACATGACCAGCAACTTCGCCGGCGTGCCCCTGGCTTTTGCGTTCATCATCCTGCTGGGTTTCAACGGCACCTTCACCATCATGCTCAAACAGGCCGGCATCATTCAGGACTTCAACCTGTATTCGAAAACCGGGGTGATCATTCTCTACACCTACTTCCAGATTCCCCTTGGCGTGCTGCTGCTCTACCCGGCCTTCGACGCCTTGCGCGAAGACTGGCGCGAGTCCGCCGCGCTGCTCGGCGCGAACGGCTGGCAGTTTTGGCGCCACATCGGCCTGCCGGTGCTGACCCCGGCACTGCTTGGCACCTTCGTGATCCTGTTGGCCAATGCCCTCGGCGCCTACGCCACGGTGTACGCCCTGACCACCGGCAACTTCAACGTGATGCCAATCCGCATCGCGGCGATGGTGTCCGGTGACATTTCCCTGGACCCGAACCTGGCCAGCGCCCTGGCCGTGGTGCTGGTGGCCTTGATGACCCTGGTGACCATCGTGCATCAGCTGCTGTTGAAGAGGAGCTACCATGACTCGCGCTGAATTGGGCCCCATCGGTATCTACCACCGGGTAGTGGTCTACCTGCTGTTCGCCATTCTGTTGTTGCCTCTGCTCGGCACCTTTATCTATTCGATTTCCAGCAGTTGGTCGGCCACCATCCTGCCCAGCGGTTTCAGCATCAAATGGTACGTGCATCTGTGGAGCGATCCGCGCTTCCTGCAAGCGTTCGGGCAATCGCTGCTGGTTTGCGTTGGTTCATTGATTCTTTCGGTGGTGCTGATTCTGCCGTTGCTGTTCGTGGTGCATTACCACTTCCCGAAACTCGATGCGCTGATGAATATCCTGATCCTGCTGCCCTTCGCCGTGCCGCCGGTGGTGTCGTCGGTGGGGCTGTTGCAGCTCTACGGTTCCGGGCCGTTCGCCATGGTCGGCACGCCGTGGATCCTGATCGGTTGCTACTTCACCGTGGCGCTGCCGTTCATGTATCGGGCGATCACCAACAACCTGCAGGCGATCAACCTGCGCGACCTGATGGACGCCGCCCAACTGCTCGGCGCCAGCACTTTTCAGGCGGCGCTCCTGGTGGTGCTGCCGAACCTGCGCAAGGGCCTGATGGTGGCGTTACTGCTGTCGTTCTCGTTCCTGTTCGGTGAGTTCGTGTTCGCCAACATCCTCGTCGGCACCCGTTACGAAACCTTGCAGGTCTATCTCAACAACATGCGCAACAGCAGCGGCCACTTCACCAGTGCGCTGGTGATTTCCTACTTCTTTTTCGTGCTGGTTCTGACCTGGGCGGCCAATATCTTGAACAAGGACAAAAGCGAATGAGCTATGTCAGCGTCCAACATCTGCAAAAGAATTACGCGGGCACCACAGTGTTCAGCGACATCAATTGCGAAATTCAAAAGGGCGAGTTCGTCACCTTGCTCGGCCCGTCGGGTTGCGGCAAATCCACGCTGCTGCGTTGCATCGCCGGCCTGACCTCGGTGGATGGCGGCAAGATCCTGCTCGATGGTGTCGATATCGTGCCGTTAAGCCCGCAGAAGCGCGGGATCGGCATGGTGTTCCAGAGTTATGCGCTGTTCCCCAACATGACTGTCGAGCAGAACGTCGCCTTCGGTTTGCGCATGCAGAAGGTCAACGCCGACGATAGCCAGAAGCGCGTCGCCGAAGTGCTGAGACTGGTGGAGCTAAATGATTTTGCCGCCCGCTATCCGCATCAGTTGTCCGGCGGCCAATGCCAGCGTGTCGCCCTCGCCCGCTCACTGGTGACCCGACCACGGCTGTTGTTGCTGGACGAACCGCTGTCGGCCCTCGATGCGCGTATCCGCAAGCACCTGCGCGAACAGATTCGTCAGATCCAGCGCGAACTGGGCCTGACCACGATTTTCGTCACACACGATCAGGAAGAAGCCCTGACCATGTCTGACCGGATTTTCCTGATGAATCAGGGAAAAATCGTACAAAGCGGCGACGCCGAAACCCTCTATACCGCACCGGTGGATGTGTTCGCCGCCGGTTTTATCGGCAACTACAACCTGCTGGACGCCGACAGCGCGACGAAACTGCTGCAGCGCCCGGTCAATCATCGGATTGCGATTCGTCCGGAAGCCATCGAACTGAGCCTGAACGGTGAACTCGATGCGCTGGTACGCAGCCACAGCCTGCTGGGCAACGTGATTCGCTACCGGATCGAAGCCCGGGGCGTGGAGTTGGTGGTGGATGTGCTCAACCGTTCGGCCTCCGATCTGCACCCCGATGGTCAGCGCCTGGCACTTTCCATCGATCCGACGGCCCTGTGTGAGGTAGCCTGATGCCTTTGCTTATCCTGAAGAGAGAACTGCACTGATGGCCCTGGCAATTTTTGATCTGGACGAAACCCTGATCCACGGCGACTGCGCCTCACTGTGGAGCGAGCAAATGGTCCGCCTCGGCTGGGTCGACAGCGAATCCTTCCTGCGTCGTGACAAGGAGTTGATGGATGCCTACGGCCGGGGCCACCTGGCGATGGAGGACTACATGGCTTTCAGCCTGGAACCCTTGATCGGCCGCACGCCCGAAGAAGTCGAGCATCTGGTCGGCCCCTGGGTGGAAGACTTCATCGAACCGATCATCTTCAGCGACGCCACCAAAGCCATCGCCGCCCATCGCAAGGCCGGCGACCGCATCCTGGTGATCTCGGCCTCGGGGGTACATCTGGTCAAGCCGATTGCCGAGCGCCTGGGCATCGACGAGATTCTCGGCATTGAGCTGGAAGTGGCACACGGTGCTTATACCGGCAACACCGTCGGCACCCTGACCTACCGCGAAGGCAAGATCACCCGCTTGCTGGAATGGCTGGATGCGGAAGAGGAAAACCTCGAAGGCGCGAGTTTCTATTCCGACTCGCGCAACGACCTGCCGCTATTGCTGAAGGTGGATTTCCCCCACGTGGTCAACCCGGATCCGGTGCTGCGCGAGCAGGCCGAAAAAGCCGGCTGGCCGATTCATGACTGGAAATAACAGATAACCCTGTAGGAGCGAGCTCGCTCGCGATGGTCGTGAACGATAACGCGTGCTACCTGATAACCAGCGTCGCCTTCAAGTTCATCGCGAGCAAGCTCGCTCCTACAACAGATATCAGGTGAGGCTTTCGTCAATCACCAGCACCACCTTCCCCGCCACGGTATTACTCGCCAATTCGGCAAACGCCGCCTCGGCTTCCTTGACCGGGAAGGCCCTGGCCAGTTGCGGGCTCAAGCGCCCCTCGGCAAACAACGGCCACACATGCAGGCTCAGGTCGCGGAACAGATCGGCCTTGAATTGATCATCACGGCTGCGCAACGTCGAACCCAGCAACTGCACGCGCTTGGCCAGCACCTGGGCCAGATCCAGTTTGGCCTCGCGCCCGCCCATCAAACCGATCAAAACCCAACGGCCATCCTGCGCGAGCAGCTTGAGGTTCAACGCCGCATAATTACCGCCCACCGGGTCGAGAATCACGTCGAACGGCCCCAGGTCCCGCAGGCTCTCCAGATCATCGTTACGCACCACGCCGCCCTGGGCGCCGAGCGCTTCGCAATACGCCAGTCGCTCGGTGGAGCCGACGCTGACCCAACACGGGTTACCGAAGGCCTTGCACAGCTGAATGGCCGCTGAACCAATTCCACTTGCCCCGGCGTGCAGAAGAACTTTCTGACCCGGCTTGAGCGCCGCCAGTTGAAACAGATTCAGCCAGACTGTTGCATAGACTTCGGGCAATGCCGCCGCTTCGACCAGTGACATTCCGTCGGGAACCGGCAATACATGCCGCCCGTCGACAACCACCTCTTCGGCCATCCCGCCCCCGGCCAGCAAGGCGCAAACCCGATCGCCCACCTGCCAGGAAGACCCGGCGCCGACCTCGCTGATCACGCCGGAGCACTCTAGACCGAGCACCTGGCTGGCCCCTGGCGGTGGCGGATAAAGGCCGGCCTTCTGCAACAAATCGGCGCGATTGAGGCCCGATGCCGCCACTCGAATACGAACTTGTCCTACATCGCACGCAGGACTGGGCTCATCAACCCATACCACTTGACCGTCAACGCCTTGCAATGCTTTCACAGTGCCTCCATAGTGAGTCTGGACTGAGCCCGAAGCTGTAGCGCCGGGCTTTTTGCATTATGCGACCGGCTCCCAGAGAACCGGCGACTTCAAAGACGGCCTAATATGCGTTATCAATTGTCCCCGCGTCGAATCAGCATGAAGCATCTGTTCCCCAGCACTGCCCTCGCCTTGTTCATCGGTATCGGCTTGCTGCCGATGTCGAGCAATACATTCGCAGCCAATAGCTGGGACAAGCTTCAACCCGATCGTGACGAAGTGATCGCCAGTCTGAACGTCGTGGAGTTGCTCAAGCGCCACCACTACAGCAAGCCGCCACTCGATGACGCACGCTCGGTGATCATCTACGACAGCTACCTCAAGCTGCTGGATCCGTCGCGCAGCTACTTCATGGCCAGCGACATTGCCGAATTCGACAAGTGGAAGACCCAGTTCGACGACTTCCTCAAGAGCGGCGACCTGAACGCCGGGTTCACCATCTACAAGCGCTACCTGGACCGCGTAAAGGCGCGTCTGGACTTCGCCCTTGCCGAGCTGGACAAAGGCGTCGACAAGATAGACTTCACCACCAAGGAAACCTTGCTGATCGACCGCAAGGACGCCCCTTGGCTCAAATCCACCGCAGAACTCGACGACCTGTGGCGCAAACGCGTCAAGGATGAAGTACTGCGGATGAAGATCGCCGGCAAAGAGCCCAAGCAGATCCAGGAAACCCTGACCAAGCGCTACAAGAACCAGTTGGCACGCCTGGACCAGACCCGCGCGGAAGATATCTTCCAGGCGTACATCAACACCTTCGCCATGTCCTACGACCCGCACACCAACTATCTGTCGCCGGATAACGCGGAGAACTTCGACATCAACATGAGCCTGTCCCTGGAGGGCATCGGCGCCGTGTTGCAGAGCGATAACGACCAGGTGAAAGTCGTGCGCCTGGTGCCGGCAGGTCCGGCGGACAAGACCAAGCAGGTTGCACCGGCCGACAAGATCATCGGCGTGGCCCAGGGCAACAAGGAAATGGTCGACGTGGTGGGCTGGCGTCTGGACGAAGTAGTCAAGCTGATTCGCGGTCCGAAGGGCACCGTGGTGCGCCTGGAAGTCATCCCGGCCAGCAATGCGCCGAACGACCAGACCAGCAAGATCGTGCCGATCACCCGTGAAGCGGTGAAGCTCGAAGACCAGGCCGTGAAGAAATCGGTGCTGAACCTGAAACAGGACGGCAAGGACTACAAGCTCGGCATCATCGAAATCCCGGCGTTCTATCTGGACTTCAAGGCCTTCCGTGCCGGCGACCCGGATTACAAGAGCACCACCCGCGACGTCAAGAAACTGCTGACCGAGTTGCAGAAAGACAAAGTCGACGGCGTGGTCATCGACCTGCGTAACAACGGCGGCGGTTCCTTGCAAGAGGCCACCGAGCTGACCAGCCTGTTCATCGACAAAGGCCCAACCGTGCTCGTGCGCAACGCCGATGGCCGCGTCGATGTCCTGGAAGATGAAAACCCGGGTGCGTTCTACAAAGGCCCGATGGCGTTGCTGGTCAACCGCCTGTCCGCCTCGGCTTCGGAGATTTTTGCCGGTGCCATGCAGGACTACCACCGCGCACTGATCATCGGCGGCCAGACCTTCGGCAAAGGCACCGTGCAGACCATTCAGCCGCTCAACCATGGCGAACTGAAACTGACCCTGGCCAAGTTCTACCGGGTTTCCGGGCAGAGCACCCAGCATCAGGGCGTCTTGCCGGACATCGATTACCCGTCGATCATCGACACCAAGGAAATCGGTGAAAGCGCCCTGCCGGAAGCCATGCCGTGGGACACCATCAAGGCTGCGATCAAGCCTGCCGTGGATCCGTTCAAGCCGTACATTTCGCAGCTCAAGTCTGAGCATGACGTGCGCACTGCCAAGGATGCGGAGTTCGTGTTCATCCGCGACAAGCTGGCCCTGGCGCAGAAACTGATGACCGAAAAAACCGTCAGCCTCAATGAAGCCGAGCGGCGCGCCCAGCACGCCGACATCGAAGCCAAACAGCTGACCATGGAAAACATCCGTCGCAAGGCCAAGGGCGAAGAACCGCTCAAAGAGCTGAAGAAAGAAGACGAGGACGCCATTGCGGCCGAGGATGCCAAGACCAAACCGGAAGACGATGCCTACCTGAGCGAAACCGGGCGGATTCTGCTGGATTACCTGAAACTCAATACGGCAGTGGCCAAGCACTGAGTTTTTACAAACAATGATGGCAATTTAATGCTGACGCTCCCCGGAGCGTCATTAAACAGTCATCATTCTGTCGTGAAATAAAGGACCGGGCGTGCACTTTTTACCAAGGGCACGCCCGGTCCTTTTTTTATCGCCAGAGATCGCCATGACCACAACCGAACAGCTGAGTGCATTGAGCTCGATCCTGACTCAAAGCGGTTTGCACAGCCTGTTCCAGCCGATCATCAGCCTCTCTGAACGGCGCATTCTCGGTTACGAAGCCCTCAGTCGCGGCCCCTCCAACAGCCCTCTGCACTCCCCTGTCGCCCTGTTCGCCGTCGCCCGCCAGGCCGGACGTCTGAGCGAGCTGGAAATCACCTGCCGCGAAAACGCTTGCCGACGCTTCAATGAACAACAACTGCCTGGCCTGTTGTTCCTTAACGTCTCTCCGGAATCCCTGCTCGAAGCGGCGCATCAACCGGGGCGTACCCTGCAATTGCTGCAGGACTTCGGCATTCCGCCGAGTCAGGTGGTCATCGAGCTCACGGAACAGACGCCGGCGGATGATTTCCAGTTGCTGCAAACCGCCCTGCATCACTATCGGGCGATGGGCTTTTCGATTGCGCTGGATGATCTGGGCGCGGGCTATTCGAGTTTGCGGCTGTGGTCCGAGCTACGGCCGGACTACGTGAAAATCGACCGGCATTTCATCGATGGCATTCATCAGGATGCGCTCAAGCGCGAATTCGTCGGCTCGATCCTGCAAATCGCCAAGGCCTCGCGGGCGCAAGTCATCGCCGAAGGTATCGAGCTACCCGAAGAGCTCACGGTGCTGACCGAAATGGGCGTGGACCTGGTGCAGGGCTACCTGCTCTGCCGCCCCCAGGAACACCCGCCGCGGGATGCCCGGGCATTGATGCCCCGACAGGACAGCACCGCCGTGGTCCTGAGCGAAGACGGCAGCGACCTCAGCGCCCTGCTCAACGAGCAACCCGCAATGGACCGGGACACCCCGACCGCCACGGTGCTCGAAGCCTTTCGCCGCCAGGCCAACCTGAACTCGCTGGCCGTCTTGGATGAACAGGGTCAGCCCTGCGGCATTGTCCATCGTCATTCGCTCTCCGACGTCCTGCTCAAGCCCTTTGCCACCGACCTGTTCGCCCGCAAGCCCATCAGCCGCCTGATGAGCGATGACTTCCTCGCCGTCGAGCTGAGCCAGTCGTTGCAACAAGTCAGCCGCCTGATCACCAGCCGTGCCCGCCAGCGTATCGAAGAGGATTTCATCATCACCCTCAATGGTGGCTATCTCGGGCTGGGCCGCGTAATAGACGTGCTCAAACTGATCACCGAACTGAAGATCCAACAGGCCCGCTACGCCAACCCGCTGACCTTGCTACCGGGCAACGTACCGATCCAGCAATGCCTGACGCGGCTGCTGCAACAGCAACGGGAATCGGTGATCTGCTACGTGGACATCGATAGCTTCAAACCCTTCAACGACATCTACGGCTATGGCCGCGGTGACGAAGTCCTGCTGTGCCTGGCGCAATGCCTGATCGACCGCGTCGACCCGTCCCGCGATTTTGTCGGCCACATCGGCGGTGACGATTTCCTGCTGGTGCTCGGCCCGGAAGACTGGCGAAAACGTTTGAACCAGTTGCTCGACGACTTCCAGAGCCAGTGCCGGCGCTTCTACCGCAGCGAGCACCTGGAAGCCGGCTGCTTCATCGCACCGAATCGCCAGGGCGTGCGGCAGGAGTTTGCGCTGTTGTCGCTGTCGATAGGGGTGGTGCACCTTCATCCACAGGCCTGTGCACAACTCGATGCGAGCCAGTTGGCGGAGATGGCTTCGCAGGCCAAGCACCATGCGAAGAATGTGCAGGGGTATAGCGTGCATGTGATTGACAGTCTGGCGCAGCGGATGTCGGATGGGGAGTTGTTCGTGGGGCAGCGGTGATTGAACTGAGGCTTTCGCGAGCAGGCTCGCGAAGGCACCAGACCAGCCACTAATTATCCAAAGGACCGCGAGACGCCAACTCTTTGAGCTTGATCTCGGCCAACGGATGCCCAGCCTTGGCAGCCATCCCCCAGAACCGCGCCGCTTCAGCCGGGTCCGGCGCCTTGCTCGCTGTCCCGGCCAGGCTGATCACACCCACTTGATACGCCGCCTTGCCATCGCCCGCCAATGCCGCCAGGCGCAACAAACGCACGCCCTCCTCACGAGCACCGAGGCCGACGCCGCGAAACGTCAGGATGTGCCCATAGAAGCTCTGGGCGCCGACATTGCCCAGGTTGGCCATGCGGGCGAACTGGCCTTCGAGCCAGCGCCAGCCTCGTGGCTGGCGGACAAACCATGACCAGTGAAACAATCGGCGCGCGAGCCAGTAACCGGCTCGTGCCTTGAGTTGTAAAAACACTCAGGCCTCGGCCGATTCCGGGTATTCGTACTCGAACACCCGCACCACTTCCGAAGCGTGCCAGGACGCAGCGGCAACGCCGTCCGACGGCCCGGAAAAACGCCCGAGGCGCTCGACACACTCAAAGAACCCGGTACGTGGCAAACGGCTGGCGCCCTGACTGATCACCAGTGAACTGCGCAATGGTTGCTCCGCCTTCGCGTCCAGGGCCGCCAGATGCTCAAGGGCCGCAGTCAGGGTCTGCATGGCCGGGGTCGGCAGCTGCAAACGCTCCAGCAATGCCCGATACGTCAACAGATGGCGCTGGCGACGCGCCTGATCCAGTTCGCCCAGCAATCCGTCCCAGTGTTGACGACTGATACGTACGCTCACGATTCTTCCCTCCACCCTGGCACCGTCAATTCCCAGGCCAGGCTGCGGCGAATCGCGGCGTCGGGCAGACGCTCGCCACTTTCGATCATGGCCAGGTAAGACGGGCTGATGCCTACCGTGCGGGCCAGCGCCTCGATGGCGATGCCCTTTCCTTCGCGCAAACTGCGTAGTTGATCCAGACCCGGAAGAATCGGGTCTGGTGTTGCCGCCTGAAGCTTCACGGCTTCAGGCGACGCTTGCTCTTTGATGCCTGCTGCTTTCAGTAACGCCTGATACTGAGCCCATGGCAGAACCGCATATTCGGGCTCGCCTTCGCGTGTAATTATCTGAATATCCATGACTACCCCGTAGGACAAAAACACTTAGCGAGTCGGCACTTTTCCTTAGAAGTGTAATCCTAACAGCGGCCAAGGTCGCGGGGGGCATCAATCTATGAACAGGTCGCAATCGGCTCAGTGTTTTTTCGGGCCTTGAAGTTGAAGCTGCTCGGGGGTGTCAGGCAGACGCTCAACCACCGCGAGCTTTTCCGGCGCCTGCCGTTTGCGCCAGGTGCGGAAGGCATTGAGTTCGTCGTCGAGCACTTTCATCAGCCACGCCAATACCGCAATGTCATCGAACATGCCGAATACCGGAATGAAATCCGGGATCGCATCCACCGGGCTGAGGAAGTACATCAGGCCCGCGACGACCGAAATCAGCGCCTTGGGGCTGATGGCGCGATATTCCCCGCGCCAGTAGGCCAGGCAGAGTGCCTGCAACAGCTTCAAGTCGTCCTTGAGCTTGCCCAGTCGGTTGCCCTGGCTCGCGCCTTTGCTGGCGACCGCGAACAACAGGGTCGGCAATCGACCGCGTGCCAGCAGGCGCCCGGCCAGTGGCAGGAAACGAGCGAAATTCCAGGGTGCTTTCATGATTTCTCCCGTTGAAATGTTATCCACACAAATTGTGGATAACCTTGTGAACAGAGCTGCTTTTCACCGCTGAAAGCCCCGCTTTACAAGGCTTGCGTTCAGATCGGGCGTTTTTTACTCATCAAAAAAAACCCATAATTTCATTGACTTGGCGGCGTTGTGCGTCTACCGGCAACACTACTATGCGTGAGACTCCGGTCTAGAGCGTCTGTTCGTTTTGTTTACCCCTGCCGGGCGCCAGATGCAACAACGCCCCGCATGAGCGAGGCGTTGTTATCGAAGCAGACGCTGGTTACTTGGCTTCGGCGTCTTCTTTTGCCGGGTCCTTGATGGCCAGCAGTTCCAGGTCGAATACCAGCACCGAATTGGCTGGAATCGCCGGGCTTGGGCTTTGAGCGCCGTAAGCCAGGTCAGCCGGGATGTACAGTTTGTACTTCTCGCCAACGTGCATCAGTTGCAGGCCTTCGACCCAACCCGGGATCACACCGCTGACCGGCAGATCGATCGGGCTGCCGCGCTCGACGGAGCTGTCGAATACGGTGCCGTTGGTCAATTTGCCGGTGTAGTGAACGGTCACTACGTCAGTCGGCTTTGGCTGAGGGCCATCGGCTTTCTGCACGACTTCATACTGCAGGCCCGAAGCCGTGGTGGTCACACCGGCTTTCTTGCCGTTTTCCTCGAGGAATTTCTTGCCGGCAGCGGCCGACTCTTCGCTCATCTTGGCCATGCGCTCTTCGGCACGCTTTTGCAGTGCAGCGAACGCCTCAACCAGTTCTTCGTCCTTGAGCTTCTGCTCTTTCTTGCCGACGGCGTCTTCGATGCCCTGGGCTACGGCTTTGGAATCGAGATCATCCATGCCTTCCTGAGCCAGGCTCTTGCCCATGTTCAGGCCAATTCCGTAGGAAGCTTTTTGCGCCGGGGTTTTCAGCTCTACGCTGGTCTGCGAATCACAACCCGCGAGTACCAGGCTAACCAGGGCCACCGCCGCCGCCAACCGATGCTGTTTCATGCTATTTCCTTGTTCATGCGCCTAAAGGGCAATCGAGTAAAGCCGCGAGCTTATCAGGCCGCCACGACCAATGGCTACCGGCATGAGAGCCGGAAACACTTGATAAGTTCAGGTGTTTAAACGCATTTCACAATTCGGCTGATGAAGCTTCTTTCATCTTGTTCCGACGCAGACTGATTCCAGAACCCGCAACATCTGGCGTAATGGCCTCTTGCCGCACCCTGGGTACTCAGGCATAACGGCATGACAACTTGACATGGATGTTTATCTTGCGCCTCTTCCTACGCTTGCTGGTTCTCATCGCAGTACTGTTCGGGCTGGTCATGGCCGTGGTTCTTTACTACGTCGCCAACCCGAAATTGCCGGCCTGGTCGCCTGCTCAACAGGTGCATTACCTGGAGCAATGGAGCGCCGCAGACCGCGAGACTTATTACTTCACCCCCCAGGGCACTCAGGTCAAAGGCTTGCGCTACGACTGGTTCACCGCCCTCGAACTGCCCTTCTCGCAGCAACGCTTCGCCGCCCCCGAGTACCTCGCCCGCTTCGGTTTTCTGGTGGATCCCGGCCAGAAACCGACACCGAACAACCCCGGCAACCTCCCGGCAGGCTTTACCCGGCACCAGAATGCGGGGAGCCCGGATGTGTTTCTGGATATCACCTGCGCGGCCTGCCACACCGGAGAACTGCGCTTCAAAGGACAAGCCGTGCGTATCGACGGCGGCTCGGCGCAACATGTCCTGCCGTCCAGTGTTCCTACACTCAAAGGGGGCAGTTTCGGACAAGCGCTGGTGGCCAGCCTGACCTCGACCTACTACAACCCGTGGAAATTCGAACGTTTCGCACGCACTGTGCTGGGCCAGGACTATGACGCCCGTCACCAACAGCTGCGCAAGGAATTCAAATCTTCACTGGATACGTTCCTCAAAGTGGCCTGGAACGACACCCATCGCGGGCTCTATCCGACCGAGGAAGGCCCGGGGCGCACAGACGCCTTCGGACGCATTGCCAACGCCAGCTTCGGTGATGCGATTTCCCCCGAAAACTACCGCATAGCCAATGCCCCGGTCGATTATCCGCAGTTGTGGGACATGTGGACGTTCGAATGGGTGCAGTGGAACGGCTCGGCGAAACAACCGATGGCCCGCAACATCGGCGAGGCGCTTGGCGTCGGCGCCACCCTGGACTTCTTTGACAACAATGGTCAGCCGCTGATGGGCGATGCCCGCTATCCCTCCAGTGTCCGTGTGCGCGACCTGCACCTGATCGAAAAAACCCTGCAACGACTCTCGCCTCCCGCCTGGCCGGAAGATCTGTTGGGCGCAGTCGACAAACCCCTGGCAGCAAAGGGGCGCGCCTTGTTCGCGGAAAACTGCGCGGGTTGTCATGTACCGAGCACCACCCAGGGCGAGGGACGATACGTTCAGCACCTGAAAATGCTCCCGGTGGATTACATCGGCACAGATCCCGGTGCGGCCAACAACATCGCCGACCACCGCTTCGACCTGACAGCGCTGCAATGGAATCAGGCGGAACTGGAACAACTTGATGTAGAGCCGAAACCCGACGAACCACTGGACCTGAGCAAGATGTCCGTGGCCAGGGGGCTGGCCTATGTCACGGCATTTGTCCTGGACCGCGCGTATCAGGACGCCCATGTCACCCCTGCCGAGCGTCCGGCAATGGACGGTTTCGGCCTGCCGATCGGCGTGCGCGAGTTGCGTTCGTACAAGGCCAGGCCATTGGCGGGTGTATGGGCGACGGCGCCGTTTCTGCACAACGGTTCGGTACCGAGCATTTATCAATTGCTGTCGCCTCAGGATGAGCGTGCGACCACCTTCTACAAAGGCACTTTCGAATACGACCCGGGACACCTGGGTTACCGCACCGAAGCCTTTACCAATGGTTTTCTGTTCGACACGCGAATCACTGGCAACCACAACAGTGGTCATGAATTCCGTGCCGGCAAACTCGGCAATGGCGTGATCGGCCGCTGGTTGCAGCCGGAGGAACGCTGGGCACTGCTGGAATACCTGAAAGTGCTGGGCGGCCCGCTGGAAGCGCAATTGCCATGACCACAGCCCCAGTCAAAAGGACTTTCCCATGCTGACAACTCTCTGGCTGCGCCTGGGCGCCTTCCTCGGCAAGCTGTTGCTGTGGCTGCTGGGTCTCGGAGTGCTTGGCTGGGCATTGGCCACCGCCTGGTTTGCCTGGCAGCATCGCGGGCCGGTCCCGGCGCAGGAGTTGATTGCGGACGGCGAAGCCGCGATGACCCGGGACATCATCCAGACCGCCGTACGCATCGTCGATCAGCACCGTGAAAGCACTCGCTACCTGCGCGACGCCCATGCCAAGGCCCACGGATGTGTGAAGGCCGAGGTTCAGGTGCTGCCGGAACTGCCAGGCGAACTGCGCCAGGGCGTGTTCAGCGAACCGGGTAAAACCTGGCGAGCGACGATGCGCCTGTCCAACGGCAATGCCTACCCGCAGTTCGACAGCATCCGCGACGCCAGGGGCATGGCGATCAAACTGCTCGATGTTCCGGGCAAACAACTGTTGAGCGATCGGCAGGGGCGAAGCGAACAGGACTTTGTGATGTTCAGCCATCCGAACTTCTTTGTCAGTGATGTCGCCGAATACCGTCAGAACGTCGCCGCCCAGGCTGACGGTAAAAAGATCATGGCTTTTTTCCCCGGCTGGGATCCACGCGCCTGGCAGGTTCGCCACCTGTTTATTGCCTTGGCGACATTGTCCCCCGCCCCGTCGAGCCCAACCCGGACGACGTACTTTTCGGTTTCACCCTACAAATTCGGTGAAGCCAATGCGAAGTTCCGGGTCATACCCGATCCGGATAACTGCCCGGCCTACAACCTGCCGGAACAAAATCGCAAGCTGCCGAACTTTCTGCGCAATGCGCTGAACCAACAGCTGTCCACCGACCGGGTACCCGCGTGTTTCGCTCTGCAAATCCAGCGACAGGACGCCAACAAGTACATGCCGATCGAAGACACCAGCATTGAGTGGCGAGAGAGTGATGCGCCCTTCGAGACGGTGGCGCGGATCAACGTGCCAGCACAGGACTTCGATACACCGGCGCTGAACCTGCAATGCGACAACCAGTCGTTCAATCCCTGGTTTGGCCTTGAGGCGCACCGCCCCATTGGCGGGATCAATCGCCTGCGCAAGGCGGTGTATGAAGCCGTCAGCGACTACCGGCACAGCCGTAACGCCGAACTGTAGGAGCGAGCTCGCTCGCGAAAAACCAATGGGCGCCGCTGGGCATCTGAATTTATGCGTTATCGTTAACGATCTTCGCGAGCTAGCTCGCTCCTACAAGGAGCGAGAAAAGCCAAATCCCAGACAGCAAAAAGCCCGCACTAGGCGGGCTTTCTGTGGTGATCTGGCGTTCAGTGTTCCAGATTACCGAATATGGCGCAGCGGACGGGACTCGAACCCGCGACCCCCGGCGTGACAGGCCGGTATTCTAACCGACTGAACTACCGC
>NZ_JBGLYV010000124.1:0-15136 GCF_047304225.1 Pseudomonas sp. Pseusp3
GGGGCCCCCACGCCGGTTTCCCCCCGGCCCCGCCCCCCCCCGCCCACCCCCCCCCCCAACAACGCGGCCGCCACCGGTGGGTGGGGGGGTGGGCGCGCGAAGGGCGCGCCTCGGTCTACCTGACCGGCGCCAACCCGAAAAACGCCTGAATCAAGCGTAAATCCCTGCGCCGCTCCATGCACCCGATCATGTGCCGGTTCACCAACCCCTCGCCGATGATCGGTACCGCCGCCACTCGCGGGTCGTGGCTGACCTCCACCGACGACACCACCCCCACCCCCAGTTCGGCGGCCACCGCCTCGGTCACCGCTTCACGGCTGTCCAGTTCCAGCAACACCCGCGGATTGACCCTGGCCTGGGCGCAAGCCTCATCGAAGGTGCGCCGGGTAATCGAACTCGGTTCGCGCAGCACCATGATCACCTGATCCAGCTCCCTGAGCTGCACGCCTTTGGTCTTCTGCGCCCAGGGATGCCCGTCGGGCACCAGCGCGCAAATCCGTGATTCGTTCAACGCTTGCAGATGCAAGCCCTTGCGCGGCTCGACCTCGGTCAGCACCGCCACGTCGGCATGCTCGGACAGCAGCGCCGCCAGGGTTTCCTGGGCGTTGCCCAGACGCAGGTTCACCGTGATCCCCGGATAACGCGCGCGCAGGCTGGCGAGCATCGGCATGACCATGTGCGGACCGTCCGCCGCCACCTCCAGACGCCCGGTCAACAATTGCCGGTTGGCTTCAAGCATCACCTGCGCCTCTTCGGCCAGGCCGAACATCGCCCGGGTGATGGCCGCCAGCTTGGTGCCCTCCTCCGTCAGCTCCACTCGCCGGGCGGTGCGGCGCAGCAGGGTGATCTGGTAGTGCTCCTCCAGGGCCTTGATGTGCCCGGTAACCGCCGGCTGGCTGATAAACAACCGCGCCGCCGCCCGGGTAAAGCTGCCTTCGCGCGCCACGGCATCGAAGGCGCGGAGCTGAAACAGGTTCATGAATAACCTTCACTGATGGCTGGCATAACAACAAACAATTTGATTGATATCACGGCAAATTGCAATTTAAGCCCCGTAGCTTCATCCCATCGATTGCGAGGACATGAGAATGAGTACTGCCGAACCCATCCTGCTCACCCCCGGCCCATTGACCACTTCGGCCCGCACCCGTCAGGCGATGATGATCGACTGGGGTTCATGGGATGACCGCTTCAATCAATTGACCGCCAGCCTCTGCGAGCAACTGCTGGCAATCGTCAACGGCGCCGCTACGCACCACTGCGTGCCCCTGCAAGGCAGTGGCACCTTCGCGGTCGAGGCAGCGATCGGCACGCTGGTGCCTCGGGACGGCAAGGTTCTGGTACTGATCAACGGCGCCTACGGCAAACGCCTGGCGAAGATCTGCGAAGTGCTGGGCCGCTCCTTCAGCACCTTCGAAACCGCCGAAGACGAGCCGACCACCGCCGCCGACGTCGACCGCCTGCTGCGCGCCGATAACGGCATCACCCACGTCGCCCTGATTCACTGCGAAACCAGCACCGGTATCCTCAATCCGCTGCCGGAAATCGCCGATGTGATTGCCCGGCACGGAAAACGCCTGATCATCGACGCCATGAGTTCCTTCGGCGCGCTACCGGTAGACGCGCAACAGATTCCGTTCGACGCGCTGATCGCTGCCTCGGGCAAATGCCTGGAGGGCGTGCCGGGCATGGGCTTTGTCTTTGCCCGCAAGGAATCCCTGGCCGCTGCCGCCGGCAATTCGCATTCGCTGGCGATGGACCTGCAGGACCAGCACGCCTACATGGCCAAGACCGGCCAGTGGCGCTTCACCCCGCCGACCCATGTGGTCGCCGCGCTGCACGAAGCCCTGCTGCAATACAACGAAGAAGGCGGCTTGCCGGCGCGGCACGAACGCTACGCCGCCAATTGCCAGGCATTGATGGAGGAGATGGGCAAACTGGGGCTGCGCAGCTTCCTGCCGGCGGCTATCCAGGCGCCGATCATCGCCACCTTCCATGCCCCGAGAGACCCTCGCTACCAGTTCAAGGAGTTCTACGAGCGGGTCAAGGCCAAGGGTTACATCCTCTACCCCGGCAAGTTGACCCAGGTCGAAACCTTCCGCGTCGGCTGCATCGGCCATGTCCAACCGGCCGAAATGCGCGAAGCCGTGGCCGCGATTGGCGAGGTGTTGCGCGAGATGGAAGTGCTCGACATCTGACCCACACCGCATTCCCTGTGGGAGCGGGCTTGCTCGCGAAAGCGGTCTGACAGCCAACACATTTGTCGACCGACACACCGCCTTCGCGAGCAAGTCGAATCGTCGCACCGCCGCTCCCACCAAAAGCTGCTCTCCAATAGCCAGTTATTACAGGACTTGATCACCATGAACTACGCCAACCCAACCAGACTGCAAGCCGCCATCCTCGACTGGGCCGGCACCGTGGTCGACTTCGGCTCCTTCGCCCCGACGCAGATTTTCGTCGAGGCCTTCGCCGAGTTCGACGTCCAGGTGTCCATCGAAGAAGCCCGAGGCCCGATGGGCATGGGCAAGTGGGACCACATCCGCACCCTGTGCGATCTGCCGGACGTTGCCGAGCGTTATCGCAAAGTCTTCGGCCGCACGCCGACCGACGATGACGTCACCGCGATTTACCAACGCTTCATGCCGCTGCAGATCGAAAAAATCGCCGAACACTCGGCACTGATCCCGGGTGCGCTGGAGACCATCGCCAATCTGCGCCAGCAAGGGATCAAGATCGGTTCCTGCTCCGGTTACCCGAAACAGGTCATGGACAAAGTGGTCGATCTGGCCGCCACCAACGGCTACGTGGCCGATCACGTGGTCGCCACCGACGAAGTCCCGAATGGTCGCCCATGGCCCGCCCAGGCGCTGGCCAACGTCATCGCCCTGGGCATCGACGATGTTGCCGCGTGCGTGAAGATCGATGACACCGTGCCGGGCATTCTCGAAGGTCGCCGCGCCGGCATGTGGACCGTGGCGCTGATCTGCTCGGGCAACGCCCTGGGCCTGGACTACGAAGGTTATCGCGCGCTCGGAAGCGACCAGCTGGACAGTGAGCGCAAGCGTATCCACGCGATGTTCGAAAGTTCGCGCCCGCACTACATGATCGACACCATCACCGATCTGCCGGAAGTGATCGCCGACATCAACAAGCGTCTGGCCAACGGCGAAATGCCGCAATCGAGCTGAAAAACGCCCCCCCCTGTAGGAGCGAGCTTGCTCGCGATGGAGTGTCAGATACGTTGATGTCGACTGACACACCATCGCGAGCAAGCTCGCTCCTACAAGGGTTTTTCCGTCTATTACCCGAACCAGAGCATCCAGCGGCCAATCGCCTCAGGCAAACCCGGTGAAACAGGATTAAAGTTACCAGACACCGTCAAACAAGAACGGTGGCTTTAAACCGGACCTCTGAGGAATACCGTATGCCGTGGAAAAACTCCGCCTCGCGCTACAGCACCGTATCGATCGCGCTGCACTGGTTGATGCTGGTCCTGCTGGTGCTGGTTTACGCCTGTATCGAGTTGCGCGGGATGTTTCCCAAGGGCAGTGGCGGGCGCACGCTGATCGTCGAATCACACTTCATGCTCGGCCTGACCGTCTTCGTTCTGGTCTGGCTGCGATTGTTCGCACGCAGTCTCGGCCCCGCGCCACAGGTCTTCCCGGCTTCGCCACAGTGGCAAACCACACTGGCCAGGCTGATGCACTGGGCGCTGTACATTTTCATGATCGTTACGCCGATTCTCGGGTGGCTGGTCACCAGCGCCAAAGGCAATCAGGTGATGTTCTATGGGGTCGACCTGCCGATGCCAATCGCGGAAAACAAGGACCTGGCCAGACAACTCCAGGACTGGCACGAGCTCGGCGGCACTATCGGCTATTGGCTGATCGGCCTGCATGCCGCGGCCGCGCTGTATCACCACTACGTGGTGGGCGATAACACCTTGCTGCGGATGATGCCCAAGAGCGTAAACCGCGATAACTGAGTCCACATGAGATTGCATGTGTGCTTCAGATTTGTGGACTGAACCCCCGTCGCCCCTGCAAACCGCCAGTGTGGACGAAGATCAACCGCGAGCCTCGGGCGAACTTGCCCGCGGCGACTTGTTGTTCGAGGGCCATGAGTGCCTTGCCGGTGTAAAGCGGCTCAAGGGGAATGCTGCCGGCCTGCCCGGTCTTTTCGATGAAGTCGAGCAACAGTTGATCGACCTTCGCGAAGCCGCCGCGACTGGCCGCAAACAGCTCATAGGCCGCATCGACCACACCGGCTTCCTGCACGATCCGCTCGACCTGCTGCGCCACCCCATGATCATCCGGCACCGCCAGGGCGCCGTACACCGGATGATCCCCCGCTTCGGCCAGCACCAGGCCAGCCAGCGTCGTGCCGGTTCCGCAGGCCAGCCACCAGCCGTCGTAATCGCTCCAGCCCAAGCCCTGCAATTGCGCGCACACGGCGGCTCGCAATGGCATGCAACCCAGGGCGCCAGGCAAACCACCTCCCCCTTCAGGCACCGGATGCAACGTCGGATACCGAATTTGCCAGGGTTGCCAGAAACCCGCTTCATGTCGCGCCCGATAGCCGCCGTAACCCAGCCAGTGCAACTGCATGCCGAACGCCTGCAAGTCTTTGACCGTCGGGGTTTCCTGAGGATGCCCGCGTAACAGGCCGACGGTGGAAAAGCCCAAACGCTTGCCCGCCGCCGCCAACGCGTGAAGGTGATTGGAGTGTGCTCCACCGAGGCTGATGATGCCTTCGGCACCCAGGCGGTCGGCGGTCTTCAGGTGTTCGACGAGCTTGAACCATTTGTTGCCGCTGATCAGCGGGTCGATCTGGTCCAGACGCAGGATCGCCACTTCGATGCCGGCGTCGGAGAGCCAGTCGAGGTGAAGGCGTTCGAGGGGAGCCTGGGGGAGCCAGGTGGTGGGAGGGAGAAGCATTGACGCCGGATCCGAGTAGGGAACCAGCATCTTAACAGCCTTGAGGACGCCTTCGCGGGCAAGCCCGCTCCCACAGTGGATTTGTGTCGTTCACAAAACCCACGAACAACGCAATAACTGTGGGAGCGGGCTTGCTCGCGAAAGCCATTGGCACGCTGGACCTGCGTATTACAACTGCGCCGCCAACCGCGAACCCTGATTGATCGCCCGCTTGGCATCCAGCTCTGCCGCGACATCCGCGCCGCCGATCAGGTGCACGTTCTGCCCCGCCGCCACCAGGCTTTCATGCAATTCACGCAGCGGGTCCTGCCCGGCGCAAATCACGATGTTGTCCACTGGCAGCACCTGCGGCTCGCCGGTTTCGCCGATGCGGATGTGCAGGCCTTCGTCGTCGATCTTCATGTATTCGACGCTGTTGAGCATCTGTACCTGCTTGTTCTTCAGACCGGTGCGATGAATCCAGCCGGTGGTCTTGCCCAGGCCGTCGCCGACCTTGGACTTCTTGCGTTGCAGCAGGAATACCTCGCGGGCCGGCGCATGGGGTGCGGCCTTGACACCGGCAACACCACCGCGTGCCTCAAGGTGCGTATCGATGCCCCACTCTTTCCAGAACGCGGCGCGATCCTGACTGGTAGCCACGCCTTGATGAACCAGGAACTCGGAGACGTCGAAACCGATACCACCGGCACCAATCACCGCGACACGCTTGCCGACCGGTTTGCGCTCCAGGATCACATCCAGGTAGCTCAACACCTTGGCGTTTTCCACACCTGCAATCGCCGGCACGCGCGGCGCAATGCCGGTGGCCAGGATGATCTCGTCATAGCCGCCCTCGACCAGCCGGGCCACGTCGACGCGGGTGTTCAGGCACACCTCGACGTTGGTGGTCTGCAGCTTGCGGTTGAAGTAGCGAATGGTTTCGTAGAACTCTTCCTTGCCCGGAACGCGCTTGGCGATGTTGAACTGACCGCCGATTTCGCTGGCCGAATCGAACAGCGTCACCTGATGGCCACGCTCGGCCGCCACGGTCGCGGCGGACAAACCGGCAGGGCCGGCACCGACCACGGCGATTTTCTTCAGCTGTTGCACGGGCAGGTAATTGAGTTCGGTTTCGTGGCAGGCACGCGGGTTGACCAGGCAACTGGTCAGCTTGCCGCCGAAGGTGTGATCGAGGCAGGCCTGGTTGCAACCGATGCAGGTGTTGATTTCATCGGCGCGACCTTCAGCGGCCTTGTTGACGAAATCCGGGTCGGCGAGGAACGGCCGCGCCATGGACACCATGTCGGCATCGCCCTCCGCCAGGATCTGCTCGGCGACTTCCGGCGTGTTGATGCGGTTGGTGGTGATCAGCGGAATATTGACCGAACCCCGCAGCTTGGCCGTGACCTTGCTGAACGCCGCGCGCGGCACTTTGGTGGCGATGGTTGGAATCCGCGCTTCGTGCCAGCCGATACCGGTGTTGATGATGGTCGCCCCGGCCTGCTCGATGGCCTTGGCCAGTTGAACGATCTCTTCCCAGGTGCTGCCGCCTTCGACCAGGTCGAGCATCGACAGACGGAAAATGATGATGAAGTTCGGGCCGACCGCTTCACGCACGCGACGGACGATTTCCACCGGCAGGCGCATACGGTTTTCGTAACTGCCGCCCCAGCGGTCGGTACGGTGGTTGGTGTGGGCGGCGAGGAACTGGTTAATGAAATAACCTTCGGAGCCCATGATTTCCACACCGTCGTATTCGGCGGTTTGTGCCAGTACCGAGCAGGTGACGAAATCGCTGATCTGCTTCTCGATGCCCTCCTCGTCCAGCTCCTTGGGCTTGAACGGGTTGATCGGCGCCTGGATCGCGCTAGGCGCAACCTGTTTCGGACTGTAGGCATAACGACCGGCATGGAGGATCTGCATGCAGATCTTGCCGCCTGCGTCATGCACGGCACGGGTGACGATACGGTGCTTGAGCGCCTCTTCTTCGGTCGTCAGCTTGGCCGCACCGGAATACACGCCACCTTCATCGTTCGGGCCGATACCGCCGGTGACCATCAGACCGACACCACCACGGGCACGTTCGGCAAAGTACGCCGCCATGCGTTCGAAACCACCCGGTTTTTCTTCAAGGCCAGTGTGCATCGACCCCATCAGGGTGCGATTGCGCAGCGTGGTGAAACCCAGGTCCAGCGGAGCCAACAGGTGCGGGTAATGAGCGGCGGTCATCGGTAACTCCACATCGAGCGATCACGGAAAGTGCAGGAGCTCTACGGCCCCCATCAATCATGTTCGACAGACTAAGAGTCGCGCCGCCGCCACTCAATGACCGTAACTGACAACTTAATGATCGAAATGAGCAGCGGTAATTGGCAAACGCAGGCATGGGTTTGTGATGAACCACAACTCGGACTGATATGTTTTTTTTCACTCTATTGATTATTGATTTTTATTGTGTCATTTATAGTCCCGCCGATCACAGGACTGATCCACCGCGCCAACCTGGATGGCGGGCACCCGTTTCCCCCCAATGCCCTCCAAGGAGTCAACAATATGAACAAGACAGAACTTCTAGGTGCTCTGGCGCTGTGCGCTTTCAGCTTCCTGGCACATGCCGACGAAGACAGCCTGCGCATCGGTATCGAAGCCGCCTACCCACCCTTCTCCTTCAAGACGCCGGAGGGCAACGTCAGCGGGTTCGATTACGACATCGGCAACGCCTTGTGCGAAGAAATGAAGGTCAAATGCGAGTGGGTCATTCAGGAATTCGACGGCATGATCCCGTCGCTCAAGGTGCGCAAGATCGATGCCGTGCTGTCGTCGATGTCGATCACCGAAGACCGGATGAAGTCCGTGGACTTCAGCAAAAAGTACTACCACACACCGGGCAAGTTCGCGATGAAGGCCGGCAGCGTGATCAATGACCCTCTGGTAGACCTCAAGGGCAAGAAACTCGGCGTGCAACGCTCCTCCACCTACGATCGTTTTGCCAGCGAGCAACTGGAAAAAGCCGGCGTCGTCGTGGTGCGCTACGGCTCACAAAACGAAGCCTTCCTCGATCTCGCCTCGGGTCGACTGGACGCCACCCTCGCCGACATCGTCAACACCGATGAAAGCTTCATCAAGACAGCCGCTGGCCAGGGCTTTGCGCTGACCGGACCGGACATCAACGACCCGAAATACTTCGGCCGGGGCGCCGGGATCGCCGTGCGCAAAGGTGACACCGTCAACGTTGCGCGCCTGAGTGCGGCGATTGATGCGATCCGCGCCAACGGCAAGTACCAGCAAGTGATGGCCAAGTACTTCGCGTTCGATATCTACGGCGAGTAAGCCTTACCCATAGCCCCGGTGCCGGCCCATTGCAGGCGCCGATTCGGGCTTGTCTTGCGCGCCTCGCGGCGCTCGCTTGAGGAACTTCATCATGCTTCACGGCTACGGATCGAGCATTCTCGATGGCGCCTGGCTGACCATAAACCTGGCCTTGACCTCCATGACCATGGCGATTGCCCTGGGCCTGATCGGCGCGGCCTTCCGATTGTCACCGCTCAAATGGCTGGCCATGCTCGGGGAAAGCTACACCACCCTGATACGCGGCATTCCAGACCTGGTGCTGATCCTGCTGATTTTCTACGGCGGCCAGGATCTGGTGAACCGCATTGCCCTGGCGCTCGGTTACACCCGCTATATCGACATCAACCCCTTTATCGCCGGTGTCTGCACCATGGGTTTCATTTTTGGCGCCTACCTCTCGGAAACCTTTCGCGGCGCCTTCATGGCGATCCCCAAAGGTCAGGCCGAAGCCGGCGTGGCCTATGGCATGAGCGGGGCACAGGTGTTCTGGCGAATTCTGGTACCGCAGATGATTCGTTTCGCCATTCCGGGGTTCACCAACAATTGGCTGGTACTGACCAAATCCACCGCGCTGATCTCGGTGATCGGCTTGCAGGACATGATGTTCAAAGCCAAGAACGCAGCGGATGCCACACACGAGCCGTTCACGTTTTTCCTCGCCGTGGCGGCGCTGTACCTGATGCTCACCAGCCTGTCCTTGCTGGTGCTGCGCCATCTGGAAAAACACTACTCGGTCGGCATCAAAGCCGCCGAACTGTGAGGGGAGCCCGCCCATGATTCTCGACTACAACCTGATCTGGGAAAACCTGCCGCTGTACTTCAATGGCGCCTTGTTGACCCTCAAAGTCCTGCTCATTTCCCTGGCCCTGGGCCTGGTCCTGGCGATTCCACTGGCGCTGATGCGGGTGTCGCGATCGCCGCTGATCAACTTCCCGGCCTGGCTCTATACCTACGTGATTCGTGGCACGCCGATGCTGGTGCAATTGTTCCTGATCTATTACGGCCTGGCGCAATTCGAAGCCGTGCGCCAAAGCGTGCTCTGGCCTTACCTGTCCAGCGCCACCTTTTGCGCCTGCCTGGCTTTCGCGATCAACACCAGTGCCTATAGCGCAGAGCTTCTGGCCGGCAGTCTGAAATCCACTGCCCATGGCGAGATCGAAGCCGCCAGGGCCATGGGCATGTCCCGTCTGACCCTGTACCGCCGCATTCTCCTGCCGTCGGCCTTGCGTCGGGCATTGCCGCAGTACAGCAACGAGGTGCTGATGATGCTGCAAACCACCAGCCTGGCCTCCATCGTCACGCTCGTGGATATCACCGGCGCGGCACGCACGGTCAGCTCACGGTTCTACCTGCCGTTCGAGGCGTTCATCACCGCCGGCCTCATCTACCTGGCCCTGACTTTCATTCTGGTGCGCCTGTTCAAGCTGGCCGAGCGCCGCTGGCTGGCGTATCTGGCACCGCGCAAGCATTAAGGAGCTGATATGGAACACATTCAATACCTGCTGCCGTGGAGCGCTTCGGGCACTGAACGAACGCTGTCGCTGTTTCGTTTTGGCAGCGGACCACGCAAGGCGTACATCCAGGCTTCCCTGCATGCCGACGAGCTGCCGGGGATGCGTGTCGCCGTCGAACTCAAGCGCCGCCTGCTTGAACTGGAAGCACAAGGCCGCCTGACGGGGGTCGTCGAATTGGTACCGATGGCCAACCCGATCGGTATCGGCCAGATGTTCCAGGCCACCCATCAGGGTCGCTTCGAGTTCTCCAGCGGCAAGAACTTCAACCGCGACTTCCCGGAGCTGGCCGAAGCCGTCGCACCATTGCTGGAAGGTCGACTGGGAAATGACGCCGACGTCAACGTCGCACTGATCCGCCGTGCCATGGCCGATGTGCTCGCCGACATGCCGCCACCGGCCTCGGAACTCGACGGCCTGCGCCGCGTGTTGCTGCAGCATGCCTGTGACGCCGATGTGGTGCTGGACCTGCACTGCGATTTCGAATCGATCATGTTGTTGTATGCGATGCCGCAACACTGGCCACGCTTGCAGTCACTGGCCGCGCGCCTGGGTGCCGGCGTCACGCTGCTGGCCGAAGGTGCGGGCGGCAGTGCCTTCGACGAAGCCTGCGCGATTCCCTGGTTACGCCTGACCGAGCTCTTCCCTGAAGCCAATATCCCGCTGTCGTGCGCGGCCACCACCATTGAATTACGTGGCATGGCGGACACCGAACGCGAGCAATGCATCGACAGCGCCCAGGCCATTCTCGGTTATCTCGCAGAGCAAGGCCTGATCAGCGGTGAATGGCCGGCAGCACCGCCGTCCCGTTGTGAAGCGATGCCCTTCGCCGGTGCGCAGTACGCGTATGCGCCGCATCCGGGAGTGGTGAGTTTTCTGCAACCGCTGGGAGCGCAGGTCAAGGTCGGCGACCCGTTGTTCGAAGTCATTGACCCGCTGAACGACCACCACAGCGTAGTGCGCGCCAGCACCGACGGCATCCTCTACGCCCGCGAACGTCTGCGTTTCGCCCAACCCGGTCTGTGGCTGGCCAAAGTCGCAGGCTACACCCCTATTCGCCAAGGCCGCTTGCTCAGCGACTGATGCCAGAGAGTTCAAACCATGTACAAACTTGAAATTCAGGACCTGCACAAAAGCTACGGCGACCACCAGGTGCTCAAGGGCATATCCCTGCAGGCCCAGGCCGGTGATGTGATCAGCATCATCGGCTCCAGTGGCTCGGGCAAAAGCACCTTCCTGCGCTGCATCAACCTGCTGGAGCAGCCCAACGCCGGCAACATTGTGCTCAACGGCGAACCGCTCAAACTTGTGACCAACAAACTCGGCGGGCTCAAGGCTGCCGAGCCCAGGCAGTTGCAACGCATGCGTTCACGCCTGTCGATGGTGTTCCAGCACTTCAACCTCTGGTCGCACATGAGTGCCCTGGAAAATGTCATGGAGGCCCCGGTGCATGTGCTGGGCCTGGGCAAGAAAGAGGCTCGGGAAAAGGCTGAGCACTACCTGAACAAAGTCGGGGTGGCGCACCGCAAGGATGCCTGGCCAGCCCATATGTCGGGTGGCGAACAGCAGCGCGTGGCGATTGCCCGCGCACTGGCAATGGAGCCGGAAGTGATGCTGTTCGACGAGCCAACCTCGGCCCTCGACCCCGAACTGGTGGGTGAAGTGCTCAAGGTCATGCAGGATCTGGCACTGGAGGGTCGCACCATGGTGGTCGTGACCCACGAAATGGGTTTTGCCCGTGAGGTCTCCAACCAACTGGTGTTCCTGCACAAAGGCCTGGTCGAAGAACGCGGCGACCCGCGTGAAGTGCTGGTCAATCCACAGTCCGAGCGTCTTCAGCAGTTTCTGGCCGGGAGCCTGAAGTAGTCCGCTGTTCAACGACCGATTGCTCTGCGCTGCCCTGACCGGGTTGGCTTCAGATACACTCCAGCCAACTTTGTCAGGGCATCAGGCACAGCCCTTCTCCCACCTTCAGGAACCGTTGAGCTGGATATGCCAACCCCATCAAAAGACACCACGGTCTACGCCGCACCGGTCATGCGCAAACTGACGGAAATCGTTTCCGAACTGCCACCGTCACTGCGCAAGGTGGCGGACTTTATCCTGCGTCACCCGTTGAAAGCCGCGACGCTGACCATCGAGGAAATGGCTCACGAAACGTCGACCTCACCCGCCGCCGTCAACCGTTTGGCCAAGGCGTTGGACCTCGGTGGCTACACCGGCATGAAGGCCGAACTGGTCGCGACGCTGCAGCAGATGGTGTCGCCGGTCGACAAACTACGCAACGAACTGGCCCATCGCCCTGGCGGCGCATTTGGCCTGCATGAACAAATCCAGAGCGCCAGCAGCAATCTCGCCACGGCGGCGACCAACAACCACGCCGACACCTTTGAAGCGTTCGTCACTCGCCTGACCACCGCGCGCAAGATTTATATCCTGGGGTTCGGCAACAGTGTCTACTTCGCCGGCCTCGCTGCCTCGACCCTGATGCCCTTCTGCGCCGACGCCACCGCTATCAGCATGGAAGGCGGCAACGAAAATGCCGCGTACCGACTGGCCGCGATCACCGATCAGGACGTGTTGCTGGCGATCTCCCTGCCGCGCTACTCCCTCGACACCCTGCAACTGGCACGTTTCGCCAATGAACGCGGCGCGTCGGTGCTGGCAATTACCGACTCACCCGCCTCGCCGCTCACCAGCATTGCCGAGCATGTGCTGTTTGCGCCTTGCGATCATCCGGTGTTGACCAGTTCCAACATCGCAATGCTCGCCTTGATCGAAGGGTTGGTCGCCGGCGTGATGGCGCGCAACAAAGAGGCGGTCAAACTGGCGACCGAACTGACAGAAAGCGTGATGTCGTACCTGCACATCCCAACCAGCGGTAAACCACCGAAAAAGTGATGCCGTTATCGTTTGGCGATGCCTTGAAAGCGAAACAGGCCGGCTGACAAGTGTCAGCCGGCCTGTTTCTCTCGTAGCTCACTCAAATCAGATTAACGCTGAGAGAGGGGGGACTCCTTGGAAATCAGGGCCGCCTGTCCAGCCATCGGTTTGACCCACGTCAGGTAGGCCAGCACCAGCAACACGATCCAGACCACACCGACGATCAACGCAGCCTGTGTGTCCGGGAAATAGCCCAGCACACCGAAGACGAACAGCATGAAGGCAATCGCCGCCATCGGCGCATAGGGCCAGAACGGCACCGGGAACTTCAGTTGCGCAACCTGCTCGGCACTCATGGAGCGACGCATGGCCACCTGGGTCAACAGAATCATCAGCCAGACCCACACCGTGGCAAAGGTCGCGATGGAGGCGATCAGCAGAAAAACGTTTTCCGGGATCAGGTAGTTCAGCAACACGCCCAGCAGCAGCGCGCAGCTCATCACAACGACCGTCAACCACGGTACGCCATTGCGCGACAAGCGGGCGAAGCCTTTCGGGGCGTGCCCTTGCTGAGCCAGGCCATACATCATGCGACCCGCACCGAAGATGTCACTGTTGATGGCCGACACTGCCGCCGAGATCACCACGATGTTGAGGATAGTGGCCGCCGAGCTGATGCCCAGGTTGTCGAAAATCTGTACGAACGGGCTGCCCTGGCTGCCGATCTGCTGCCACGGAAAAATCGACATCAGCACCAGCATCGTCAACACGTAGAACAGCAGAATACGCAACGGCACGGCATTGATTGCCCTGGGCAGCACATGTTGCGGATCCTTGGCTTCACCAGCGGTAACACCGATGATTTCAATGCCGCCAAAGGCAAACATCACCACCGCAAACGAGGCGATCAGGCCTCCTACGCCATTGGGCATGAAGCCACCCTGGGTCCAGAGATTGCTGATATCCGTCGCTTGGGCACCCGGCGCACTGTTGATGCCAAACAGCATGATGCCGAAGCCGCCCAGGATCATTGCGACGATGGCCGCGACCTTGAGCAACGACAACCAGAACTCCATTTCGCCGAAGACTTTGACATTGCACAGGTTCAAGCCGCCGACCACCGAGACGATGCCCAGCACCCAGATCCAGCGGGAGACTTCGGGGAACCAGAACCCCATGTAAATGCCGAACGCCGTCACGTCGGCCATGCCGACGATGACCATTTCAAACGCGTAGGTCCAACCGAGGATGAAGCCCGCCATCGGCCCCAGATAGGTGCTGGCGTACTGGCCGAACGAGCCGGCCACCGGGTTGTGCACCGCCATCTCACCGAGGGCGCGCATGACCATGAACACCGCCGCGCCACCGATCAGGTATGCGAGCAGGACCGCGGGGCCAGCCATTTGAATGGCCGAGGCAGAACCGTAGAACAGCCCGGTTCCGATCGCCGACCCCAGTGCCATGAAGCGAATATGTCGGGCTGAGAGCCCTCGTTTCAAACCTTTTGCTGGCTGTTGCATTTTTCGTCCTTATTTATTCTTGTCCGACGCAAAATCGATTCGCTGTAGGAGCGAGCTCGCTCGCGATGGTCGTCAACGATAACGTGCCCTGCCTGAACGCCCGCGTTGCCCAGGCGTTCTTCGCGAGCAGGCTCGCTCCTACAGGAGGAGCCCGTTACAGGCTCGGCAGCAACTTCGCCGTCACCAGCTCATTCAGGCAGCGCGAAGCCAACAACTCGGTCGCCGCATTGATGTCCGGTGCAAAGAAGCGGTCCTTCTCATAGAAGGGCACTTCGTTGCGCAGGATGGCGCGGGCCTGTTCCAGTTTTGGCGAGGTCTTCAGGCCGTTGCGCAGGTCCAGGCCCTGAGCCGCCGCCAGCCATTCCACGGCGAGAATCCCGCGGGTGTTCTCGGCCATTTCCCACAGGCGCTTGCCGGCCGCCGGGGCCATCGAGACGTGGTCTTCCTGGTTGGCCGAGGTCGGCAGGCTGTCCACCGAATGCGGATGGGACAGCGCCTTGTTCTCGCTGGCCAGGGCCGCCGCGGTGACCTGGGCGATCATGAAGCCGGAGTTCACGCCACCGTTGGCCACCAGGAACGGCGGCAGTTGCGACATGTGCTTGTCCATCATCAGCGAGATGCGGCGCTCGCTCAGCGAGCCGATTTCGGCGATGGCCAGGGCCATGTTGTCGGCGGCCATGGCCACCGGCTCGGCGTGGAAGTTGCCACCGGAGATCACGTCGCCTTCGGCGGCGAACACCAGCGGGTTGTCCGAGACGGCGTTGGCTTCGATGGCCAGCACTTCGGCAGCCTGACGGAACTGGGTCAGGCAGGCGCCCATGACTTGCGGCTGGCAGCGCAGGGAGTACGGATCCTGGACTTTTTCGCAGTTCTCATGGGAGTCGGAGACTTCGCTGCGCTCGCCCAGCAGATCGCGGTAAGCGGCGGCGGCGTCGATCTGGCCTTTCTGGCC
>NZ_JBGLYV010000125.1:0-14925 GCF_047304225.1 Pseudomonas sp. Pseusp3
GCGCAGGGCGGTCGCCAGCAGGTTGAGCAGGCTCGACTTGCCGGCACCGGACGGCCCGATGATGGCGACCTGCTCACCGGCAGCGATGTGCAGGTCGACCTCATGCAGCGCACGCACGCCATTGCCGTGGGTGAGGCTGACCCGGTTCAGATGCAATGTCATTTCAGCAGGTCGGCAGCGCGCGCGGCTTCCTCGATGCCCTTGTAATTCTCAGGCTTGGTCTCGATGAAGCGGCTGGCGGCCTGCAGGTCCAGAATGGCTTTTTGCTCCGGGTTGGCCGGGTCGAGCGCGAGCAAGGCTACCTTGATCTTGTTGGCAAGGGCCGGGTCGAGGGTACCGCGCACGGTCCAGTTGTAATCGAAATAGGCTGGCGTGGTGGCGAAGACCTTGACCTTGTCGGTGTCGACCTTGCCGGCCTTGACCAGTTTTTCCCAGACGCTGGCATTGAGCACGCCGGCGTCCACCTTGCCGGCCTGAACCCAGGCGACCGTGGCGTCGTGGGCGCCGGAGTAGCCGACACGGCTGAAGTAGGTTTCCGGCTTGATGCCGTCCTTGAGCATGAAATAACGCGGCATCAGGCTGCCGGAAGTGGAAGACACCGAACCGAAGGCAAAGGACTTGCCCTTGAGGTCGGCCAGCGACTTGACGGCCGGGTCGGCGGTGATGAACTTGCTGGTGAACTGGGCATCCTGCTCACGCTGTACCAATGGAATGGCATTGCCGGTTTTCAGTCGCGCCTGCACGAACGTGAAGCCACCCAGCCAGGCCATGTCGATGCGGTCAGTGGCCAGGGCCTCGACCACCGCCGGGTAGTCGGAAACCGGCACGAACTCGACTTTCATGCCCAGCTGCTGCTCTAGATATTCGCCCAGTGGCTTGAACTTTCGCAGCAATTCGGTCGGGGCTTCGTCAGGAATGGCGCTGACCTTGAGGGTGTCGGCAGCCTGTGCCAGCAGGGCGGAAAAGGATAGGGTCAGGCCGACGGCCAATGCCAGGGTACGTTTGAGCATGGAAGTTCTCCGGTTCAATAGCGGAAAAATGTCGATGCGCCCCGCACAAGCTGATTGCTGCACGACGCTTCGTGAGGGTAGACGAAAACGCCGCGATTATAGGGACTCTTGCTTGCCAGACCAGCAAAACCTGTAGGAGCGAGCTCGCTCGCGATGGTCGTTAACGATGCCGCGTGTTTACTGACTAAGCGCGGCGTTCTTGAGTCCATCGCGAGCAAGCTCGCTCCTACAGGTACAGGTACAGGTACAGGTACAGGTACAGGTACAGGTACGGGTACAGGTACAGGTACAGCGTTTACGGTGTGCCACCATTCAGGTGATTTACATCCTTGCCAACGCCTGCGCCAGATCGGCCCGCAAGTCCTCGACATCCTCGACACCCACCGACAACCGCACCAACCCGTCGCCAATCCCCAGTTCCGCGCGGGTGTCGGCGGGGATGGTGGCGTGGGTCATGATCGCCGGGTGTTCGATCAGGCTTTCCACGCCGCCCAGGCTCTCGGCCAGGGCGAAGATCTTCACGCTCTCGAGGAAGCGTTTGGTGCCCGCCAGGTCGCTCTTGATATCGAGGGAAATCATCCCGCCGAAACCGCGCATTTGCCGTTGCGCCAGTTCGTGCTGTGGGTGTGACGGCAGGCCGGGGTAGTAAACCCGTGAGACTTGCGGTTGGCGTTCCAGCCACTGCGCCAGGTCCAGCGCGTTACTGCAATGACGCTCCATGCGCAATGCCAGGGTCTTTACGCCGCGCAGGGTGAGGAACGCATCGAACGGGCCGGCGATGGCGCCGACGGCGTTTTGCAGGAAGCCCAGGCGCTCGGCCAGTTCGGCGTTCTGCCCGACCACGGCGATGCCGCCGATCACGTCGGAGTGGCCGTTCAGGTATTTGGTGGTCGAGTGCAGCACGATGTCGAAACCCAGTTCCAGCGGGCGCTGGATCCACGGGCTGGCAAAGGTGTTGTCGGCCACGCAGATGATGCCGCGCGCGCGGCAGGTGCGGGCGATGGCGGCCAGGTCGGTGAGGCGCAAAAGCGGATTGCTCGGGGTCTCGACCATGACCATCCGGGTGTCGTCCTGCAGGGACGCCTCGAACGCCGCCAGGTCGGTCAGGTCGACGAAGCTGAAGCGGTGCCCGGCGCTGCGCTGGCGCACCTTGTCGAACAGGCGGAAGGTGCCGCCGTAAAGGTCGTTGCCGGAGACGATGTGCGAGCCGGCGTCGAGCAGTTCCAGCACCGTGGAAATGGTCGCCAGGCCCGAGGCGAACGCAAAGGCCCGGGTGCCGCCTTCCAGGTCGGCCACGCAGCGTTCCAGCGCCCAGCGCGTCGGGTTGTGCGAACGCCCGTAGTCGAGGCCTTTGTGCACCCCGGGGCTCTGCTGCAGGTAGGTGGAGTTGGCATAGATCGGCGGCATCAACGCCCCGGTCGACGGGTCCGGCGTTTGCCCGGCATGGATCACGCGGGTGGCGAAGCCGCGCGGCGGGGCGTTTTCATCGTGCTGACTCATGGCAGGGATCTCCGCAGGTGGTTGAGCATGTCGGTTCGGGTAATCAGGCCGTGGAATCCCGAGGCATCCTGAATGATCGCCACCAGCCCACGGCCCAGCTCTGCCTCCAGATCAGCCAGCGTGGCGTCGGGGGACAGGGTTTGCAGCTTGTCGGTCATGGCGCTGGCCACGGCTTTACGGAAGTGCGCAACGTCTTCATGCACCCCCAGCAGGATGTCGGACTCGTCGATCACGCCCACCAGTTGCTTGCCGTTCACCAGCACCGGCAGTTGCGACACATCCGCCAGGCGCATGCGCTGGAAGGCGGTGAGCAGGGTGTCGTCGGGGCCGACGCTGATCACCCGGCCGTCCTCGAAGCGCCGCGCGATCAGGTCGCGCAAGTCACCGTATTGCTTGCGTTGCAGCAGGCCCTGATCGTTCATCCACTGGTCGTTGTAGATCTTCGACAGGTAACGCGTACCGGTGTCGCAGACGAAACTCACCACCCGTTTCGGCGTGGTCTGTTCGCGGCAGTAACGCAGTGCGGCGGCCAGCAGGGTGCCGGTCGAGGAACCGCCGAGAATGCCTTCGGCGCGCAGCAGTTGGCGGGCATGGTCGAAGCTTTCTTCATCGCTGATCGAATAGGCGTGGCGCACGCTGGACAGGTCGGCAATAGACGGAATGAAGTCCTCGCCTATGCCTTCCACCGCCCACGAACCGGGGGTGCCGAGGGTGCCGCTGCGGCTGTACTCGGCCATCACCGAACCGACCGGGTCGGCCAGGACCATTTCCAGGTCCGGCTGCACGCGTTGGAAAAAGCGCGTCAGCCCGGTCAGGGTCCCGGCGGAACCGACGCCGACGACGATGGCGTCCAGATCATGCTGGGTCTGCGCCCAGATCTCCGGCGCGGTGCTGTATTCGTGGGCCAGCGGGTTGGCCGGGTTGTTGAACTGGTCGGCGAAGAACGCATCGGGAATATCCGCGGCCAGCCGCGCCGCGACGTCCTGGTAGTACTCGGGATGGCCCTTGCCGACATCGGAGCGGGTGATGTGCACCTCGGCGCCCATGGCCTTGAGGTGCAGGACCTTCTCGGTGGACATCTTGTCCGGCACCACCAGCACCACCCGGTAACCTTTGGCGCGGCCGACCAGGGCCAGGCCGAGGCCGGTGTTGCCGGCGGTGGCTTCGACGATGGTGCCACCGGGGCGCAGGCGGCCATCGCGTTCGGCGGCATCGATCATCGCCAGACCGATGCGGTCCTTGATCGAACCGCCGGGGTTCTGGGATTCGAGTTTGAGAAACAGCGTGCACGGGCCGGTATCGAACCGGCTGACCCGTACCAGGGGTGTATTGCCGATCAGTTCGAGCACGGCAGGGCGGGAGTTGTCAGGCATGTCGTCACTTCCTTGCGCAAATACGCACTGGGTGGACAGTGGCCTGCGATGTGCCATCAGGCATCGATCGCAGGCATTGCATCGCTAGGACCATAGGCCGGGATCGGGCCCGCCGCAACCTCATGTAGCCAGCCGGTTGCCTCGACGCTTTTTCCTCGCCAGCGACCACAAAAAACATAATTTCGCTATTTCCCGGCTCCGAACAGAATGCGGCCAACACCCTGACACCGATAGCCGCAGCAGAAGAACAACAGTGATCAGAATCGAGGCGGCAGCCATGACCGACCTGAATCAAACCACCTTTCAGAAGTGCACAGCCATGACAGTTGATAAAACCGAAATTGATACGCTTGTTGTTGGCGCCGGCCAGGCCGGCGTGGCCATGAGTGAACACCTGAGCAAGCTGGGTGTGCCCCACCTCGTGCTGGAGCGCAACCGTATCGCCGAAGCCTGGCGCACCGGCCGCTGGGATTCGCTGGTGGCCAACGGTCCTGCCTGGCACGACCGCTTTCCGGGCCTGGAATTCGACGGCCTGGACCCGGATGCCTTCGCCGGAAAAGAGCAGGTGGCTCAGTACTTCGAAGCTTATGCCCGCAAGTTCAATGCACCGATCCGCACGGGCGTTGACGTGAAGAAAGTAGAGCGTAATGCCGATCGTCCGGGTTTCACCGTTGAAACCTCTGATGGCGTGATCGAGGCCCGCCACGTGGTGGTCGCCACCGGCCCGTTCCAGCGTCCGGCCATTCCGCCGATTGCTCCGCAAATCGCTGGTATCAGTCAGATTCACTCCGCCCAATACTACAACCCGCAGCAATTGGCCGAAGGCGCCGTATTGGTGGTGGGCGCCGGTTCGTCGGGCGTGCAGATCGCCGATGAGCTGCAACGTTCCGGCAAACAGGTCTACCTGTCGGTCGGCGCCCACGATCGTCCGCCGCGTGCCTATCGCAACCGCGATTTCTGCTGGTGGCTGGGGGTGCTCGGCGAGTGGGATGCCGAGGCCATGCAACCGGGCAAGGAGCACGTGACCATCGCCGTGAGCGGTGCCCGTGGCGGCCACACCGTGGACTTCCGCCGGCTGGCCCATCAGGGCATGACCCTGGTCGGCCTGACCCAAGCGTTCAACGGCGCGGTGGTGAGCTTTGAAAATAACCTCGCCGACAACATCCGGCGCGGCGATGAAAACTACCTCGCGCTGCTCGACAAGGCCGACGCCTATATCGAACGCAACGGCCTGGACCTGCCGCTGGAACCCGAAGCCCGCGCCATGCTGGCCGATCCGGACTGCGTGACCAACCCGATCCTGGAACTGGATCTGCTCAAGGCAGGCGTGACCACGATCATCTGGGCCACCGGTTACTCCACCGATTACAGCTGGCTGAAGGTCGATGCCTTCAAGGAAAACGGCAAACCGCAGCATCAGCGCGGGGTGTCGGCCGAGCCCGGCGTGTATTTCGTCGGTTTGCCTTGGCAGTCCCGTCGTGGCTCCGCGTTCATCTGGGGCGTTTGGCACGACGCCAAGCACATCGCCGACCACATCGTTAAACAGCACACCTATTTCAACTATCGGGATGCGAGCCAGCGTCAAGCCGACGCCGCCCGTGCACCTCTTCAAAAAGCCAGCCTCATGGGAGTTCGTTAATGCCTACTCATACCCGCATCCGCATGTTCAACACCAAAGACACCTACCCGAACCAGACGCTCGACAACGACCTGTGCCAGGCCGTGCGCGCCGGCAACACCGTGTATGTCCGTGGCCAGGTCGGCACCGATTTCAACGGCCAACTGGTGGGCCTCGGTGATCCGCGCGCCCAGGCCGAACAGGCCATGCGCAACGTCAAGCAACTGCTCGAAGAGGCCGGCAGCGACCTGAGCCACATCGTCAAGACCACCACTTACCTGATCGACCCGCGCTATCGCGAGCCGGTGTACCAGGAAGTCGGCAAGTGGCTCAAGGGTGTGTTCCCGATTTCCACGGGCCTGGTGGTCAGCGCCCTCGGCCAGCCGCAGTGGCTGATGGAAATCGATGTGATCGCTGTCATCCCTGAATAAGGAATTCGCCATGACCTTTTCCATCGTTGGTCGCTGCGCCGAGACCGGCCAGCTGGGCATTGCCATCAGCTCTTCGAGCATTGCCGTCGGCGCGCGTTGTCCCTGGCTGCGGGCCGGTGTCGGCGCGGTGTCGAGCCAGAACATCACGCTGCCGGCCCTCGGCCCGCAGATCCTCGATGAACTGGCCAACGGCTCGGCGCCGCCCCAGGCACTGGACCACTCATTGACCCGCAATGGCTACAGCCAGTACCGCCAGGTGGCGGTGGTCGACGCCCAGGGACGCACGGCGGTGTTCAGCGGCAACCATGCGCTGGGCACCAACAACGCCCTGGCCGGCGACCAATGCGTGGCGGCTGGCAACCTGCTGGCCAACAGCGGGGTGATCGAGGCGATGGTCGCGGCGTTCGAAAACAGCGAAGGCTGCCTCGCCACCCGCCTGATGAACGCCTTGCAGGCCGGGCAGGATGCGGGGGGCGAAGCCGGTGCAGTGCACTCGGCGGCGTTGTCGGTGGTCGGTGACCTGACCTGGCCGATTGTCGACCTGCGGGTGGATTGGGCCGATGAAAACCCGATCGGCGAGCTGGGCAAACTGTGGGCTGCCTATGAGCCGCAATTGCAGGACTACCTGACCCGTGCCCTCAATCCGACCCTGGCTCCGAGCTATGGAGTGCCCGGCGATGAGTGAGTTGCGCAGCCGCGCCATGCTCGCGCGATTGATCGGGTTCGCCACGGTCAGCCGCGATTCGAACCTGGCGCTGATCGAGTTCGTGCGGGACTACCTGCACGGACTGGGCGTGGATTGCGAACTGATCTACAACGCCGAGCGGACCAAGGCCAATCTGTTGGCCACGGTCGGCCCGCGCGTGGCCGGCGGCATCGTGCTGTCCGGACATACCGATGTGGTACCGGTGGACGGTCAGGCCTGGACGGTCGAGCCGTTCTGCCTGAGCGAGGCGCACGGCAAGCTTTACGGACGCGGCACCGCGGACATGAAGGGCTATCTGGCTTCTGTGTTGGCGGCCGTGCCGATGTTTCTGCAAAGCCCTTTGAAGCGCCCGGTGCACCTGGCGTTCTCCTACGACGAGGAGGTCGGTTGCCTTGGCGTGCGCGGGTTGCTGGAAGTGCTGCCGCAACGCATCCCGGCACCGGCGTTGTGCCTGATCGGCGAGCCGACCGGGCTCAAGCCGGTGCTCGGCCACAAGGGCAAGCTGGCGATGCGTTGCCACGTGCGCGGCGCAGCCTGTCATTCGGCCTACGCGCCTTATGGGGTCAATGCCATCGAGCAGGCCGCGCGCCTGATCGGTCGGCTGGGTGAAATCGGCACGCGCCTGGCTGAACCGCAGCATCACGACGAGCGCTTCGATCCGGCGTATTCGACGGTGCAGGTGGGTGTGATTTCCGGCGGGACGGCGTTGAACATCGTGCCGCAGAACTGCCGCTTTGATTTCGAAGTGCGCGCCTTGCCGGACTTTGCTCCGGAAGCGGTCGCCGATGAGCTGCAAAACTACGCCGAGCAAACCTTGCTACCGGCGATGCAGGCGGTGAAGGCCGACACATCAATTCGTTTTGAAAAGCTTTCGGCCTATCCCGGCCTGGCCACACCCACCGACAGCGCAGCTGCCCGGCTGATTGCCGAGCTGTGCGGCAGCGATGATTTCAGCACCGTGGCCTTTGGCACCGAAGGCGGGCTGTTCGATCAGGCCGGCATACCGTCGGTGGTCTGCGGTCCCGGCAGCATGGACCAGGGGCACAAGCCCGATGAATTTGTCAGCGTCGAACAGATGGCGGCCTGTGACCGCCTGATGGATCGCCTGGCGGCTTACTTGAGTGAATCCGAACACCCATAACAACAAAGGGCCATTCAGGCCCGAGGAAGCGATCCATGTCCAGATCCTTGCGTTGCAGTGTTCCGTTTGCCCTGGCGTTGTTGAGTGCCAGTGTGTGGGCGGCCCCCCAGGACCTCACCGTGATTTCCTTCGGTGGTGCTACCAAGCAGGCCCAGGATAAGGCCTACTTCCAGCCCTTCAATGCCAGCGGCGCAGGCAACATCATCGCCGGTGAGTACAACGGCGAGCTGTCGAAGATCAAGGCCATGGTCTCGGCCGGTCACACCAGCTGGGACGTGGTGGAAGTCGAAAGCCCCGAGTTGTTGCGCGGCTGCGAGGAGGGTTTGTTCGAGAAGCTCGATGCCGGACGCTTCGGTGATTCGGCGAACTTCGTGCCGGGTGCGCTGACCGAATGCGGGGTGGCCACTTATGTCTGGTCGATGGTCATGGCCTATGACCAGAGCAAGCAGGCCAAGGCGCCGCAATCCTGGGCGGACTTCTGGAATGTCGCCGACTTCCCGGGCAAGCGCGGCCTGCGCAAGAGCGCCAAGTACACCCTGGAAATCGCCTTGCTGGCCGACGGCGTCAAGGCTGACGATGTGTACAAGGTCTTGAACACCCCGCAAGGCGTGACGCGGGCCTTTGCCAAGCTCGACCAGATCAAGCCGAACATTCAGTGGTGGGAGGCGGGCGCACAACCGGCGCAATGGCTGGTGGCCGGGGACGTGGTGATGAGCGCGGCCTACAACGGCCGAATTGCCTCGGCGCAAAAGGAAGGCATGAAGCTGAGCATCGTCTGGCCGCAGAGCCTGTACGACCCGGAATACTGGGCGGTGGTCAAGGGCACGCCGAACAAGGCATTGGCCGAAAACTTCATTGCATTTGCCAGCCAGCCGCAGACGCAAAAAGTGTTCTCGGAAAACATCCCTTACGGGCCGGTGCATCGCCAGACCCTGCCATTGCTGCCCAAGGACGTGCAAGAGCAACTGCCGACCGCCGAGGCCAACCTGGCCGGTGCGCGGGCAGTGGATGCGGAGTTCTGGGTAGACCATGGCGAGGAGCTTGAACAGCGCTTCAACGCCTGGGCCGCACGCTAACCCCCTGTGGGAGCGGCGGTGCCCGCGAAGACGGCAGTACATCCAGCATCGATGTGGCTGACAAACCGCTTTCGCGAGCAAGCCCGCTCCCACAAAAATGCAGAGTTCTGGACGGCCCAGACGCCGCAGCCCCCCTGTGGGAGCGGGCTTGCCCGCGAAGACGGCAGCACATTCAACATTAATGTGGCTGATGAACCGCCTTCGCGAGCAAGTCGGATCGCCGCACCGCCGCTCCCACAGGGATTTCATTGGTCAGATTTTTTCCGGTTACCCTCTCGAATGTCGGGAAAGGGGTTGCGGTGCGTTGTGCTGTATTTTTGTTTTTTATTGATTCTTTCTGCCGCAATGGCCGAATAATTGCGCAATCTTTTTTAACGTTTAAAGGCACAAATTAACTAATTTTCCTCCCGCCGCTCTTTGTCCATGATCACTCCCAACAAGAAATGCGCCGTTCCGTGTGCGCACACCGAAGTACGAACACGTACTCATCCTTGCCTTGGAGTTCGTCATGTCCACCACCGCTTCATCCGCCCCGCTCATCGAGAAACACACGATCGGGTACGTCCCCCCTGAGGATCGCCACGGAAAGGTCAAAGATCTGTTCACCCTGTGGTTCGGCGGCAATATCGCGCCGTTGCCCATCGTCACCGGCGCGCTCGGCGTGCAGTTGTTCCACCTGAACCTGGTCTGGGGCATTGTCGCTATCATCGTTGGCCATCTGGTCGGCGGTGTGCTGATGGCGTTGCACTCGGCGCAAGGCCCGCAGATGGGCATTCCGCAGATGATCCAGAGTCGCGCACAGTTCGGTTCGCTGGGCGCGTTGCTGGTGGTGGTGATTGCCGGCGTGATGTACATCGGTTTCTTCGCCTCCAACATCGTCCTGGCCGGCAAGTCGCTGCATGGCGTGGTCGAGAGCGTGCCGGTATCGGTCGGCATCGTCCTCGGCGGCCTCGGTTCGGGGATCATCGGCATCATTGGCTACCGCTTCATCCACGTGCTCAACCGCATCGGCACCTGGGTGCTGGGCCTGGGCATCGTGCTGGGCTTCGGCTACATCCTGACCCACGTGCAGACCGATGACTTCCTGACCCGCGGCAGTTTCAACATTTCCGGCTGGCTGGCCACGGTGTCGCTGGCGGCGCTCTGGCAGATCGCGTTCGCGCCGTACGTGTCCGACTACTCGCGTTACCTGCCCAAGGACGTGAAAGTCAGCGCGACCTTCTGGGCGACCTACCTCGGCTCTTCGCTGGGCTCGATCCTGTCCTTCGTGTTCGGCGCCGTCGCCGTGCTGGCAACGCCGGTGGGCATGGACACCATGGACGCCGTGAAGCTTGCAACCGGTGCCATCGGCCCGTTGATGCTAGTGCTGTTCCTGCTCAGCGTGATCAGCCATAACGCCCTGAACCTGTATGGCGCCGTGCTCTCGGTGATCACCTTGCTGCAAACCTTCGCCCACCGCTGGATTCCGACGGCGCAAAGCCGGGCGGTACTGTCACTGATCATCCTGGCCGGTTGCTGCGTGGCAGCCATTGGCGCCTCGGCGGACTTCATCGGGCACTTCGTCGACTTGGTGCTGGCGCTGCTGGTGGTGCTGGTGCCCTGGACCGCGATCAACCTCATCGACTTCTATGCGATCCACAAGGGTGACTACGACATCGCCTCGATCTTCCGCGTCGACGGTGGCATCTATGGCCGCTTCAATCCGCAGGCGCTGCTGGCCTACGCCATCGGCATCGTGGTGCAGATTCCGTTCATGAACACGCCGATCTACACCGGGCCCGTGGCGGTGCATATCGACGGTGCGGACCTGTCGTGGCTGGTCGGCCTGGTGGTCACCACGCCGCTGTATTACTGGCTGGCGAACCGTGACACGGCTTATCGTCGGCGCCAGACCATGGCCGGGTTGATGCCAACCAACGGTTGATCGGGAATTTGGAACAGATGTACCGGGTTGAGCGGTTGTGAACGCCAGGGATGGCTGTTTGTCGGGCGTATGGTTATGCTCAGCGCGTTTGCCCATCGCCAGATAAAAACAACCACAGTGAAGCCATGAGCCAATCAGACACGCGTGCGACTGTTCTAGCGCTGTATCCAGAAGACTCCCGCGAGGCAGCGGCATTGCTCAAGCAGGCAGTGCCGCTGATGGTTCGTCACAACATTCCGCCCAACCCGGTGCATTACGCGCTCTGGTACACCTACAGCAAAGGCCAGGAGCCGGAACTCAATCGGCACCTGGACCGGGTCGTCAACGATTTCGACTACTTTCCTCCTGAGTCCGCCGCCAAGCTGTTTCGCGAGTACATCATCCGTGATGAGCTGGCGGACGCTCGCGCCGGGCAACAGGACGCGATCAATCTGGTTGATGATATGGAGCGCGATGTTTCGCGCAGCGTGAAGGGCAATCAGAATTTCCAGGCCAGCCTCGGCCAGTACCTGCAAATGCTTGAGGATCCGGCCGGTGAGCGCTTGCCGGGCATCCTGAGCCAACTGCAAAAGAGCACCCAGCTCATGCAGAGCCAGCAGGAGCACTTCCTCGCCCAGTTGCAGTCCGCACAGCATGAAATCAAAAGCCTGCGGGACAAACTGGAGCGCGCCCAATTGGCGGCGACCCTCGATGGCCTGACCGAATTGCTCAACCGCACCACCTTCAACCGCAAGCTTGAACAGGCAATGAACCACGCAGCGACCGGCGTGGCGCTGGTGATGCTGGATATCGACCACTTCAAGCAATTCAATGACCAGTACGGCCATCCCCTGGGCGACCGGGTGCTTCAGCATGTCGCCCAGGTGTTGCGCGATGCGCTGCCGGCCGAGGCCTTTGCCGCGCGTTATGGCGGTGAAGAATTCTGTGTGGTGCTCAAGGATTGCCCGGATCTGGCGGCTGCCGGCGCGTTTGCCGAGCGCCTGCGCCTGAAAGTCCAGGCGCTGCGGGTCAAGGCCCGGGGCACCGACACCGTGCTGGACACCATCACCGCGTCGTTCGGCGTGGCCCATGCACAACCCGGCGACACCCCGGAAAGCCTGGTGACCCGCGCCGACGACGCGCTGTACCAGGCCAAGCGCAACGGGCGAAATCAGGTTCGTCAGCAGCCTGACGTAGCGGTCGAGGGCCGTTAGCCGAGGATGAAGCAGGCGTCATGTTTTGCCGATTTGTACGCCTATGGAACTGAAAACCGTTCTTGCAATCGTAACTTTCACGGGTGTGCAGGGGTTACGCATACGCATTGAATGCCCGGCATGGCTGTAAAACCGGGAGGGTGGCATGGAAAACGACTCGATGTTCAGGTTCGTTGCGGGCTACCTGTTCGTGTGCGCCCTGCTGGCATGGGGGGTGGCCCAGGCGTCTCCCTGGATTGCCTCGCACCTGCTGTTGAAATGGATACTTTAGCGCCGACCCGCGATGCCACACTCGACAGTTCCCGATACTTCAAGCACCGCGACGGTGTGACCCACGAATTGACCCTCTTTCCCTGACCCCCAGCCTGCACCGCGTCTCCCTGCATGATGCGTCACGGCCTGCTGACGTCCCGCTCAAATCCCCTGAAACAAGCGCTGCCTGAGGCAGCAAAAATAGAATTCAAATGTATTCGATCGGGTACATTTTTACTTCTTGAATGCAAATGAGAGGGGTTATCAATAGTATTTGTTTCTGCATCGCTTTCGATTAGACTCCCGCCGGCTGGAGGAAAACAGCGTTCTGGATGTAAGAAAAAACACAAAATATCTGTCGCAGGGGAGCGGGGCGTGAATTTCAAAAAGAACACAATTGCGTTGGCTGTGGGGTCGGCGGCCTGCCTGATGAACAGCGCATGGGCGGCCGAACAGTCGAACACAATGGAAATCGCGCCGATCACGGTGACCGGTGAAAAAATCAACCGCACCCTGGAGCAGACCCAGTCGAGCGTGGTGGTCGTCACCGACAAACAACTTCGGGAAAAAGAAGACCACAACCTGGTCGACGTATTCGCCCGGACACCGGGTGTCTACAACCAGGCCGGCAATGAAAACTGGGGCATCCGTGGTGTGCCGGTGTCCGGTTTCGATGACCAGGGACCGGCCACGCTCAACGGCGCGGTTTCGGTGTTCGTCGACGGCGCCGTGCAGCCGAACCGTGCATTGACCCTCAGCCCGATGCCGCTGTGGGACGTCGAGCAGGTCGAAGTGTTCCTGGGCCCGCAGTCCACCACCCAGGGCCGCAACTCCCTGGCCGGTGCCGTTGTCATCCAGACCAGAAACCCGACGTTCGAACCGAGCTTTTCCGCGCAAACCAACGCCGGGAGCTACAACGAGCGCGGCGCGGCAATTGCCGGCGGCGGCTCGATCGTCGATGACAGGATCGCCGGCCGTATCGCTGTGGATTACCAGGAAGGTGACGGCTACATCGACAACATCGCCCTGGATAACGACGCCAACCCGACCCGCACCAGCAATGCCCGCGGCAAGCTGCTGATTCTGCCCAACGACGATCTCGATGTGCTGCTGACATATGCCCACGGTGAAAGTCGCAAGGGCGACAACTCGGTCATGCGCGAAAACGACCGGATCCGTTATTACAAGATCGCGTCCAACAGCAATGCCTTCGACAAACTCCAGCAGGACACCGTCAGCGCCAAGGTGGATTACCGCCTGGACGACAACTGGTCCCTGACCAGCCTTACGGCCAATACCCGCTCGGACTACGACGCGCGCCTGGACTTCGACCAGACGGCCGTGGACAACCAGGTCGTGCTGCGCAAGCAGGACGGCGACCTGTTCAGTCAGGAACTGCGTTTGAATTACGCCTCGGACACCGTGAAGAGCTTCGTCGGAGCCTACTACGGCCGCAGCACCAACAATTTCCACGACAGGTTGTTGTTCGACAATGAACTGTTCGGTACCGCCAAGGGCGATACGACGATTGAAAACAAGGCCGTGTTCGGTGAAATCGACTGGACCTTCGCCCCGCGCTGGACGTTGATCACCGGTCTGCGCTACGACCACGAGACTAACGACACCGACGTCGAACAGGACGACTTCTCCAGCCCTGGCGGCGCCAGCAAGTCGTTTGATGCCGTGTTGCCGAAACTGGGTATCGACTATGAACTGGCCGCCAATCAGTACCTGGGCTTCATGGTGCAGAAGGGCTATCGCGGCGGCGGCGTCAACGTTCGCGCCGGTGGCGGTCACGAGGCGTACGATCCGGAATACACCACCAACTACGAGTTGTCCTACCGCGGTTCGTTCTTCGACCAGACCCTGCGGACCCGCGCCAACCTGTACTACACCGACTGGAAAGACCAGCAGGTCAGTGTGCTCGACCCGGACTCCCCGTTCGCGCACATCTTCAACGCCGGCAGCAGTGACATCAAGGGCCTGGAAGTCTTCGTTGAAAAAGACTTCACCGAACAGCTGACCCTGACCGCCGGTGGTGCCATCACCGATGGCAAGTACAAGGACTTCGTCACGGGCGATGGCCGCGACCTGAGCGGCGAGTCGTTCCTGTATTCGCCCAGGTACAAGATGTCGCTGGGTGGCATCTATCGCTGGAATGACCGTCTGACCCTCAACACCGACGTCATTTACCAGAGCACCTCACCGTCGGAGTACGAGTTCGATGACGCTGGCCAGGTCATTGATGAGCGCAAGAGCGACGCCTACTGGCTGGTCAACTTCAATACCGAGTACAAGATCACCAGGAACGTTGCCGTATCCGGTTTCGTGAAAAACGCCTTCGACAAGGAATACATCACCAACAACCGCAGCGGCGACATCATCGATGCCGGTGCACCGCGCACGGTGGGTGTGGTTCTGCGCTACGACCTGTAACCCCGGAACCCTTGTAGGAGCGAGCTCGCGATGGTCGTCAACGATGCCGCGTGTTGGCTGAATAAACACGGCGCTCTCGAGTCCATCGCGAGCAAGCTCGCTCCTGCAGGTATTGCGTTCCACGGCTCGAAACGCCTGAACCGGCATTCAATAACCGCAGCGGCGACATCATGGCGCACGGTGGGTGTGGTTCTGCGCTACGACCTGTAACCCCGGAACCCTTGTAGGAGCGAGCTTGCTCGCGATGGTCGTCAACGATGCCGCG
>NZ_JBGLYV010000126.1:0-14871 GCF_047304225.1 Pseudomonas sp. Pseusp3
TGAAACGCGGCGTTTCTGAATACATCGCGAGCAAGCTCGCTCCTACAGGGTTCCCACCTGATTGCCCCTTCCCTCTGCAGGAGCGAGTCCGCTCGCGATGGTCGTCAACGATAACGCGTGCTTGCTGGCTGCACGCGGCGTTTTCGCGTCTATCGCGAGCGAGCTCGCTCCTGCATTGGTCCCCTGGCCTTCCCGAATATTGGCTGTTTGTTTGTCACCCGCTGCGGACTAGATTTGTCCCTGACAACTCATCCAACGCAGGTAATGAACATGAACGTTTTACGCTTCTGTGCCGCTTCCCTTGTTGCCCTGACCCTGACCGCTTCCGCTTCGGCATTTGCCCACGACCCTTCGGAAAAGGTCACGGTGCTGCAGGACCAGATGTTGAAAAACGTCCCGGGCAAAAAAGCCTTGATGATCGAAGTCGACTACAAGCCCGGCCAGTCGTCCATCGCTCACAAGCACGAGGGCACAGCCATGGCCTACGTTCTTTCAGGTGCAATCACGTCCCAGGTAAAAGGTGAAAAAGCGGTCACCTACAAGGCAGGTCAGTATTGGTACGAGCCTGCCGGCTCGGAGCACCTGGTTTCGAAAAACGCCAGCGCCACCAAACCTGCCAGGTTGTTGGTGTTCATGGTGCTGTCGCCGGACGAGCAAGTGCTGATCCCATTGGAAAACTGATGGCTGAACGTATGTCCATAAATAAAAAGGCCCGAATCATTGAATCGGGCCTTTTTATTTCCCGATGCAATTAACCGAACAATTTTAAACCAAACAAAACTATTGGCCTCCGGACAAGTTCGGATATTGGCTATTTAAATAAACCATCCAGGGTTTAGTCTTGAGTCACCGCCGGCACAGCACCGGCAACTTCAATTTCAAACTCAAGTTGTTTCACTGGAGAAACACCATGAAACTTGCACTTGCCAGTACCTTGACGATGACTGTCTTGATAACCGGTTGCTCGATTCCCACCGCGCCTTCATCCGTCTCCTCATTGAATGGCCTCTTCACCGAGCCGGTTGGCCGCAGCAGTGCTACGAGTGTTCCCAACGGCAGCCATGTCTCACTGGGCATTGTCTACAGCCAAAACACCCAGGCGAACCGTGCTTACCTGCAAGATTATCAGGCCAACGCCGGCACCGGTTTCGGCCAGAGCCTGCTGGTTCAGCCGATTCACGATGCCTACGTCGCCACTTCCAGGCCCGATCTGGCGGTGGACTGGGTCAAGGCCTCGTTGCAACGCCAGTTCGGCTCGGTCACGGTGTATCCGGACATGCAAAGCCTCAAGGCAGCCAGGCCGGATGTGGTCGCGATCGTCGACAGCCGCAGCCAATTGATCACATCGCGCAGTTCAGACATCAAGGCTGATGTCAGTGCGGACTTTTATGACAACCACTTCAATTACATCGGTACCGCACAAGGGCATGACGCCCGGGCGCTCAGCCCGGTGTGGGCGGACTTTAAACGTAGCGAAGAGATCGTTGCAGACATTAACGAACAGCAGAATGTGCAAGTAAGGGCGCTACAGAAGTTTGATCAATCGCTCAGTAATTTATTGACCAGCCCGACAAGTAATGTATCGATGATTAATAGTCCATCAGGCAAAAAAACGTATTGATATCGATTGCCCCATCGCGAGCAGGCTCGACCCGACAGCAGAAAATCAAAAAAAAACCCCGCATCTCTCGATGCGGGGTTTTTTCATTCAACGCCTGATCAAGCCGGTTCCAGCTCGGCGGCGACGGCGGCAGGCACCACCGCTTGACCGCTCAACGCCAGGTCCAGCAGTTCGCGGTTGGCCACCGCGTACATGGCGTAGTCGGTGCCGCTGGCGGCACGGATTTCCACCAGCATGGCACGCCAGCGCTCGATCATGCCTTCGTGCTGCGCCATCCACAGCTCCAGGCGTGTTTCGACGTCCAGGGTGCCGTTACCCTGTTGCAGTACCGAGATGGTGATCGCACGTTGCTGCCAGTCGACGTCATCACGGAACGCTTCACGGGCCAGGGCCTGCCAGTTGTTTTCAACCGGCAGGGCACTGATCTGTTGCAGGTACCAGGTGATGTCCAGCGCACTGCCCACGGCGAAGTACGCCTTGGCCACGTCGGCAGGATCCTGGCCGGTCACGTCGGACGCCTCGATGATCGGCAGCAGCGTATACAGGTGCGTGGTGCCAGCCACCATGCGCGCCAGCAACTCCGGCACACCGGCTTCGACGTACGCCTGATAACGGGTCTGCCAGGTTTCGCGGATCTCGCCACTGAGCAATTCGTCGAGCTTGAGGCCCAACGCCGCCAGATGCGGACCGAAGTGCGCGACGTCACGGGCAGCGTTCTGCTCGTTGCGACGGGCACGCAGGAACCAGCGCGTGGCGCGACGGCCCAGGCGCATCAGCTCGTCCATCAGCTCCAGTTGCACGTCGGCGGAAACCTTGTAGTCCAGGTTTTCAATCTGACGGAACCAGTGCGGGAGGTGGAAAATGTCACGCACGATCACATAAGCGCCAGCCACGTTCGCCGGGCTCATGCCGGTCGACTCTTTGAGTCGTTGAACGAAGGTGATGCCCATATGGTTGACCAGATCGTTGGCGATCTGGGTGCTGACGATTTCGCGCTTCAGGCGGTGACGACGCATCGCCGCGGAGAACTTGCTCACCAGGGTCGGCGGGAAAGCGGTCTCCATGTCGCGGGTCAGGTAGTCGTCGTCCGGCACCAGGGAGCCCAGCAACTGCTCCTTGAGGTCGATCTTGCTGTACGAGATCAGCACCGACAGCTCGGGACGAGTCAGGCCATGGCCTTCAGCGATACGCTCGTTGATCGCATCTTCAGCCGGCAGGAACTCGATGGCACGATCCAGCTTGCCACGACCTTCCAGGTCGTTCATCAGGCGCTTGTATTCGGCAATCCGCGGCAAGGCGCGACGGGCTGCCAGGGACAGGGCCTGAGTCTGCTTGTAGTTGTTGCCCAATACCAGGCCACCGACTTCGTCGGTCATGCTCGCCAGCAACTCGTTGCGCTGCTTGGCGGTCATGTCGCCGGCCTGAACCACTTCGTTGAGCAGGATCTTGATGTTCACTTCGTGGTCGGAGCAGTCCACGCCACCGGCGTTGTCGATGAAGTCGGTGTTGGAACCGCCGCCATTGAGGCCGAACTCCACACGACCCAGTTGGGTCATGCCGAGGTTACCGCCCTCGCCCACCACTTTGCAGCGCAGTTCGTTGCCGTTCACGCGCAGTGCATCGTTGGCCTTGTCGCCGACATCGGCGTGGCTCTCGCTGCTGGCTTTGACGTAAGTACCGATACCGCCGTTCCACAGCAGATCCACCGGCGCCTTGAGCAAGGCGTTCAGCAGTTCGGTCGGGGTCAGCTTGTCGGCCTCGATGTCGAAGCGCTCTTGCATCTGCGGGGAAATCGCGATGCTCTTCGCGCTGCGCGAGAAGATGCCGCCGCCTTCGGACATGATGCTGGTGTCGTAGTCAGACCAGGCCGAACGCGGCAGGTCGAACATGCGCTGACGCTCGGCGAAGCTCGATGCCGGATCCGGATTCGGGTCGATGAAAATGTGCAGGTGGTTGAACGCCGCGACCAGTTGCAGCTTGTCGGACATCAGCAAGCCGTTACCGAACACGTCACCGGCCATGTCGCCGACACCGACCACGGTGATGCTGTCTTCCTGGACATTGATGCCGCGCTCGCGGAAGTGGCGCTGTACGCCGACCCACGCGCCTTTGGCGGTGATGCCCATTTTCTTGTGGTCGTAACCGGCCGAACCGCCGGACGCGAACGCATCACCCAGCCAGAAGCCGTAGTCGATGGCGATGCCGTTGGCGATGTCGGAGAAGGTCGCAGTGCCTTTGTCCGCGGCCACTACCAGGTACGGGTCATCGTCGTCATGACGCACGACGTTGGCCGGCGGCACCAGGGCGCCGTCTTTCAGGTTGTCGGTGATGTCCAGCAGGCCCGAGATGAAGATGCGGTAGCAGGCGATGCCCTCGGCCGCGATCTCGTCACGGCTGCCGCCCAGTGGCAGGCGACGCGGCAGGAAGCCGCCCTTCGCGCCCACCGGCACGATGACCGAGTTCTTCACTTGCTGGGCTTTTACCAGGCCCAGGACTTCGGTACGGAAGTCTTCTTCACGGTCGGACCAGCGCAGGCCGCCACGAGCAACGTTGCCGAAGCGCAGGTGCACGCCTTCGACGCGCGGCGAGTACACGAAGATTTCGAACTTCGGTACCGGCTTTGGCAGCTCGGGAATCAAGTGCGGGTTGAACTTGAAGCTGAAGTACGACTTGTTATGGCCGTTGGCATCGGTCTGGTAGAAGTTGGTGCGCAGGGTGGCCTTGATCAGGTCCAGGTAGCGACGCAGGATGCGGTCTTCGTTCAGTACCTGAACGTCGTCCAGGGCGCTGTGAATCGCTTGCTCCAGGCGTTGCTGCTTGTCTTCCAGATCATCGCCGGACAGTTTGCGCGCCAGGTAGAAGCGGGTCTTGAACAACCGCGTCAGCTCGCGGGCGATGTCGGTGTGGTTGTTCAGGGTGCTGGCGATGTAGCCCAGGTCGAAGCCCAGGCGAATCTGCTTCATGTAGCGGGCGTAGGCGCGCAGCAGCGCCACGTCGCGCCATGGCAGGCCGGCGGTCAGTACCAGACGGTTGAACCCGTCGTTCTCGGCTTCGCCACGCACGATGTGGACAAATGCGTCCTGCAGCGTGTCGTTGAGCTGCTGGATGTCGAGTTCCAGGCCCTCGGCGGCGGTGAACGCGAAGTCGTGAATCCAGAACTCGCGGCCACTGTTGTGACGCAGGCGATACGGGAACTCACCCAGCACGCGCAGGCCAAGGTTTTCCAGGATCGGCAGGACGTCGGACAACGCCAGCGGGGTATCGGCGTGATACAGCTTGCAGTGCAGCATGCGCTGGCCGGAAACCTGGCCCAGCGGCTGGTAGAAGCTCATCACCAGCGGATTTTTTTCGTTCAGGCTCAGCAGGTGCTGCATGTCGACCACAGCCGAGTGGGCTGCGAAACGTTCGCGATAACCGGCCGGGAAGCCTTTCGGGAAGTCGGCCAGCACATTGGTGCCGTGGGCTTCGCCGAAGCTTTCGATGGTCAGGGCGGCGTAATCGTCCTGCCAGCTGCGGCAGGCCTGCACCACTTCCTTTTCCAGCAGCAGCGGGTCGATGTCGAGGCGGTTTTTCGGGTCGACTCGCAGGATCAACTGCACGCGGGCCAGCACGGACTCGGAGAAGAAGGTCCAGAACTCGCAATCGGTCGCTTTCAGGCGATCCATCAGTACTTGCTGGATCTTCTGCCGCACTTCGGTGGAATAGATGTCACGCGGCACGTAGGCCAGGCAGTAGCAGAAACGGCCGTACGGGTCTTTGCGCAGGAACACGCGAATCTTGTTGCGTTCCTGGATCTGCACGATCGACATCACGGTGCTGAACAGCTCGTCCACCGGGGTCTGGAACAGATCGTCGCGCGGCAGCACTTCGAGTACCTGCGCCAGTTCCTTGCCCAGGTGAGCCTTGGCCTGGAAGCCGGAACGGCGTTCGATTTCCTCGACCTTGCGGCGGATGTACGGGATCACCCGCACGCTCTCGCCATACACCGACGAGGTGTACAGGCCCATGAAACGGCATTCCTTGATGACCTTGCCGTTGGCATCGATTTCGCGGATCGACACGTAATCCGGGTAAGCCGGACGGTGTACACGGCTTGGGTGCGCGGCCTTGGCGAACGACAACAGGGTCGGTTCGCGCAGGTAGTTCACGGCGTAGTCTTCGATGCGCAGGTCATCGTAGGTCAGGCCGGCACGCAGCAGTTTGGTCAGGCCAAGGAAGGAATCCTTGTCGTAGACGATGTGGCCGCCATCGGCTTCGTCGCTGACCACGAACTCTTCGTAGCCGAGGAAGGTGAAGTGGTTACCCACCAGCCATTCCAGGAAACTCTTGATTTCGCTCTTCTCGTCGGCATCGACGGCGAACTGGCTGTTGTCCAGCTTGGTCAGGATGTCCTGGACCTTGGCCTTCATCGGCTCGAAATCGCCGACGGCAACGCGCACTTCACCGAGCACCTGCTCCAGCTCTTTGCTCAGGACATTGAGCTCGGCGGTGTTGGCGCAGCGGTCGATTTCCAGGTACATCAGCGACTCTTGCTGAATATCGTCGCCCTGGGTGCCCTTCGGCAGGATTTCCAACAGCTCGCCCTTGCTGCCACGACGCACGCTGAGCACGGTGGTTTGCAGGGTATGGATGCTGTAGCCGCGGCGATTGAGCTCGGTACGCACCGAGTCCACCAGGAATGGCAGGTCGTGGTGCAGCACTTCGACCGCCGTGTGGGTCGACTGCCAGCCGTGGCGCTCGTAATCGGGGTTGAAGACGCGCACTTGCGGTTGCGCGTGATCGAAGCGCTCAAGCAGGCGCCATGCAGAAAGGGTGCAGCCAGCAAGGTCGGACAACCGACGCTGGGTCAGCTCGTCAAGGGAAATGATGCCGAAGAATTGTTCAGCGAACAGCGCCACTTGTGGCAGTGCCTGTTCACTGATGTGCTGCGCCAGTGCCGCTTGCAGTTGGTGCTGGAAGTCGGCTTTGCTGGCTGCGGTGAAGAACGCCATCTGTGGTACTCCGCTTGGGCTTGTTATTGATGAAAGCGTCGCGTGCAAAACCCCTTTTCGGGGCTACCCGTCACCCTGTTCCTGATTCTCGGGCAGAGGAAACAGGGCGACAGGTGGGTGAAGCTGGACGAGACACTCAGGTCACATTCACCTTCCGTGAATGGGCATCTGCAAAAACGACTGGGCTGCGTGCAGCGCAATGTCTTTACGGGTGCTCATCCGTTGCGCAGCTTAACGAGTGCGGCAAGGCCCATGCTTGCGGTGCTGCGACATATTCGGTCATCGGCACGCAGCTCAAGGCATGCGCATCGAACAACACTAGCATCCGCACAGGAAAATGACGGGTTTCCGTCCGGTTTTGCGGTACGTCAGTACCAGAAATGACCGACAACACTTCCTTTGTTCACGACAGATGCCCGTCACTCGTCGAGCAGGCATTCGCGAGAAATGGAGGCGCTGAGCCTCGAGGCGTTTTCGATGGGCCTGGCCAGATCGCGCATGAGCAGCAATACGGCCTTCGGCAAGCAGAGTGATGGGTCGATCAAAACCGGGAGTCGGGGTTACTTTTCCTTATGTACACCCCCGACCGTTAAACAAATAACCAACATTGCGCGCCTACTGTGGACAAGCCACACCTGTATGCCACTCCTTGCCATAATCAGCCGAGTTGACGTCCGGTTGTTTATTAACGTTGTAGAAGTTCTGCTTGTACATTTTCCCCTTGTACGCCACGGCCTCTGCGTAGACTGCATATACCTTGCTGGCATCCCATGCCGGCAGTTCGCCGCAATTACCGCCCTCGACAGGCGCTTTAACGGTTAAATTCTCTGTGAGTTCAAGGGTATGCAAGCCATCGGAAACTTCTACGGAAATGGCAGTACGGGTATCCGCGGTCACTGTTGGGGCCGTGAAAGACATGGATATCGTACTGCCTGTCGGTGGTATGAATCCGGTTGCGTTCCAATGATAATTCAGTGGTTTGTTTGAGGGTGACTCAGCATAAACATGTGCGCTGAGCGTTCCCCCCGACTTCACCTCCTCAGGCAGGGCAAGGCGTCCTGTAGGCGGCTTATCGGCTGCGTCTGCCAACATTTTTTTGATAGCGGCATCCAAATCGGGTTGAACCCCGATTTCCGTGCGATTGCCGTTGATCTGCGGGTAGCCCGTTTCGACGAGGAGTTGACGTAAAACCTTGGGTGGAATATTGCCTATTCCGTTCGCACGAGCCACGCCTTGTACAGAGGCAAGCACCCCCGCAATGATTGGGTTGGACGACGACGTGCCGCTAAAAGTATGGGTATACCCCATAGTGGGATTGCTCGCACTCCATGTTGTAGTGGTGACGTTGCGCCCCCAACTAAATAAATCGACGCGACTTCCATACTCGGAAAAGCTCGCTCTGATGCCGGTCTCCGGATCAACAGCACCCGCATAAATCGCACCAGTATCGAAAACATTTCGATCATAATAACCATTAAAAAATGGATGATCCAAATCAATGTTGCCATTACCCGCAGCCAGCACTACATGAACGCCCTTCTCTTCAACAAGATAAGAAATAATATCACGTACCGTCGTATTTCTTTCGATCGGCATGAAACAGTTCACTGTACATCCGACTCCATTGAGAGGCGTACTGTTGATGTGTACACCAATCTGCACTACATCGCCTTCATTCAATTTATCAGCCAACTGGAGCAGCCTGTCCGTGCCCCATTGCAAATAACCCAGCCTGGAGTACGGAACAATGCCGGTAGTGCCGAAACCATTTTCCTGCGAAGCAATAATTCCAGCACTGGAAGTATCATGGGAGCCAGTTTTGGCCCCTGCATCAACTTCCAGATAAGGTTTTGGCAAATCAACATGATCATACGACCAATGATCTACCTCTGCAGAGATCACCTGCACTTCCTGCCCCTTCCCCCCTGAAATCTTCCAGGCTTCAACTGCGTTCACGCCGCCAATTTTATAGGGGGTTACTGCATTTCTCCCTTGAAGATAATTTTGCCGCCCCGTGTAATCCGGAATGTTCTTGCTCATTACACTCGCAATTGGGGCACCATTATCGTCATGCATACCATCTACCTTTGGTTCAAATTCTGCCTTCTCCACTAAAGGGATTTTCTTCAATTGCAGGAGTAATGTTTCAGCCTGCGCTTTAGTCATGGTACGGGTATCCACCATGAAGTAGCGATTCAGTCTATGCCGCTGCAGCGCCTGTAACTCTTCCTTGGTCCGCACTTCGGAAACCGGCACCAACGGCCTAATCTGTGGCGCGAGTTTTTTAAGTTCGTTTAATGACGAGTGACTATCGAGAGCACTTTTCTGCGTGTCAGACAGAAACGCATCCTCTTTGACTAAAATGATAAAATGCGAATAATCCCGCACGGCCGCAAACAACGACAAAGGCGAGGAAGCAAGCACAAAGAGTACAGATCCCAGCCATTTGCTCATCGATTTCATGGTGATATCTTCCAATTAGTATCGCTGGCAATTTCTGAACACTTCCGATTTGACCTAAAGTTAATCCGTACAAACTAATGACTACCTTTCCCGGATTACAGCTAAAGCTAAAACCCGAGGACTTGCTACTGTCAGAAATTACAGTGCCGACGATTGGTCGCACGTCCCGCGCGTTCGAAAATGGGTGGATTTTTCACGTAACGAACCACCGGGCACGTTTGTCCCTGCCTTGGTGGCATCACAGCGCGACCAGGGAGGCCGAGCAGAGTTCTCCAAAGACTGGCAGAATTGCCCTTTGTCCATATTCACAATGCTCGTCGAGCCAGGATCCCTCCCCATGCAAATGACCACCGCCCTCTTGATCGTCAACCCGTGCGACGAAGAAGAAGACAACATGGCCATGCTGTGCTGCCACAGCGACAAGGGCGAAATGTTCCTGATGAGCCGCTACCCGGATGAAGACGAACTGGAAATCACCCTCGACGGCGAACCCTCGACCCTTGAAGGCGTGAAGGTCACGCTCGGCCCTGCACTGCTGAAAATCGAAATTGCGGCGGCCGATGCCGATGCGCTGAATGGGGATGATGTGCTGGAGATCACTTTTAACCCGGCCATGGTTGATCTGGCTGAAGTTGAGGAAACCCTGAAGAACATCCTTGACGGTACCGGGACCTTCATCAGCCAGATTTGAGAGTGTCTGAACCGGCCCTGTCGCTGGCAAGCCAGCTCCCACAGTGACCGATGTGTTGCACAGATTGCATGCACACCGCCAATATTTGTGGGAGCTGGCTTGCCAGCGATGAGGTCCTGACAGTCACCTCAAGACTGTTGCCCTGCATAAATCCAACAAATCTCCCGGTCATTCCCCGCACTTTGCACAAAATGCCGTTAGTCGCCGCCCCCCGCGATGGATTAAAGTAACGCCCCCGGCCCTGGCGCATTTCGAACGTCCTCGGCCACCCTTTTGCAGGAACAGTCATCGATGGAACATCGTGAAGCGCTGCTCGCGCTGCGAACCTTTCTTTCAACGCAGATTCTCGGCCAGGAAAAACTCATCGAGCGCTTGCTCATCGCCCTGCTCGCCGACGGCCACATGCTGGTCGAGGGCGCTCCTGGCCTGGCCAAGACCAAGGCCATCAAAGAACTCGCCGAAGGCATCGAAGCCCAGTTCCACCGCATCCAGTTCACCCCTGACCTGTTGCCGGCCGACATTACCGGTACGGAAATCTACCGCCCGGAAACCGGCAGTTTCGTGTTCCAGCAAGGGCCTATCTTCCACAACCTGGTATTGGCGGACGAAATCAACCGCGCCCCGGCCAAGGTTCAGTCGGCCTTGCTCGAAGCCATGGGCGAACGGCAAGTCAGTGTCGGACGCAGCACCTATGAGCTGTCGCCGCTGTTCCTGGTGATGGCCACGCAAAACCCCATCGAGCAGGAAGGTACCTATCCGCTGCCCGAAGCCCAGCTTGACCGGTTCCTGATGCACGTGAAAATCGGCTTTCCCGATGCCACTGTCGAGCGCCGGATTCTGCAGCAAGCACGTGGAGAAGCCCTGAACGGCGAAGCAAAACCTGAGCGTCGGGTTACCCAACAGACGATTTTTGCGGCACGCAAGGAAATCCTCGGCCTGTACATGGCCGACGCCGTGGAGGAATACCTGGTGCAATTGGTCATGGCCACCCGTACCCCGGCCAAGTTCGATCCGGAGATGGCCGAGTGGATCGCCTACGGCGCCAGCCCGCGCGGTTCGATTGCCCTGGACCGCTGCGCCCGTGCCCACGCCTGGCTGGCCGGACGCGATTTCGTCAGCCCGGAAGATATCCAGGCCGTGCTGTTCGACGTGCTGCGCCATCGCATCATTCTTTCCTTTGAAGCCGAAGCCGCTGGCATCGATCAGGACCGGGTCGTCCAGCGGATTCTCGACGTCGTAGCCGTCGCTTGACCCCGATGAACGTCAGCCTGCCGCCCGAGCCGGGCATCCGTGTCAGCCTCGCCGACCTGATCGAGATGCGCCATCGCGTGCGCGAAGTGCAGCTGTTTTCCACGCCGAGCCAGCGCAGCCCACTGATTGGCCTGCACCACTCCAAATTGCGCGGCCGTGGCGTCGACTTCGACCAGGTGCGGGTCTATCAGGCCGGCGACGATGTGCGCACCATCGACTGGCGCGTGACTGCGCGCACCCAGGAGCCCCATACCAAGCTGTTCCACGAAGAACGCGAGCGGCCGATCTTCATCATGGTCGAACAAAGCCGCCGGTTGTTTTTCGGCTCGGGCCAGATGTTCAAGTCCGTACTCGCCGCACAGGCTGCGAGCCTGATCGGTTGGGCAGCCCTGGGCCACAACGATCGGGTCGGCGGGCTGGTGTATGGCGACAATGAGCACTACGAAATCAAGCCTCGGCGCAGCAAGCAAAGCCTGCTGCAGCTGCTCAACCGACTGGTGCGGGTCAATCAGTCGCTCAACAGCGAAATCGAGCCGGACCGTGACGCCTTCGGTATCGCCCTGCGCCGCGCCCGCGAAGTGTCACGCCCGGGCAGCCTGGTGGTGGTGATCTGCGACGAACGCTCCCTTTCGGAAAGTGCCGAGCAACAGCTGAGCCTGTTATCTCGCCATTGCGACCTGTTGCTGCTGCCGTTGTCCGATCCGCTGGATCATGCCCTGCCCGCCGCCGGCCTTTTACGTTTCGCCGAACGCGGTGCGCAACTGGAGCTCGACACGCTGAATTTCGACCTGCGCCAGACTTACCGGGCCCTGGCCGAAGCACGCATCGCCCGTTGGGAGCTGCTCGCGCAGAAGCTGGGCGTGTTGCTGATGCCCCTGAGTACCCAGAGCGAGATGGTCGAGCAACTGCGCGAGTACCTGAACCCACAGAAGCCGGGGAAAGGTCGATGAGCGGACTGGAACAACTGCAACCGCTGATTTCTCCGCCGCCGATCGATTTTTGGCCGCCCGCGCCTGGCTGGTGGATACTGCTGCTGTTGCTGCCGCTACTCGGCTTCGGGCTGTGGAGCCTGCGGCGCTTCATTCCTCGCAAACGCCCCGTGGTGCGTGCCGAACAGCCGCTGGACCCGGTTCGCTTGGCCGCACTGGCTGAATTGGCGCTGATGCCCAAGCCGTATGACGGTGCGCCGGCCGGTGCCTGGCTGCAGCAACTCAACGGCTTGCTCAAGCGCCTGTGCCGCAACCACTATCCCTACAGCCAGAGCCATACCCTCAACGGGCGCAAGTGGCTGGCGTTCCTTGACAACCGCTGCCCGGCAGCCGGCCTGACTCGCTGGATGGTGCTCGTGGAAGGTGCCTACAAACCCGAATGCAAACTCGATGACAAGGCCATCGCCGGCCTGACCCAGGCCGTCGACACATGGATTCGCAAGCATGTTTGAGTTCACCTGGCCGTGGATCTTCGCCCTGTTGCCCTTGCCGTGGCTGATGCGCCTCGTCTTGCCGGTCGCCGACAGTGGCGAGCCGGCGCTCAAGGTCAGCTTTCTAAGCGATCTGGAAGGCCTCGCCGGCCGCCGCGCCCGCGCCAATCTGCCGGCCTGGCGCCAACAGTCGCCATTCATTCTGCTGTGGCTGCTGCTGCTGATGGCCGCCGCACGCCCGCAGTGGCTGGGTGAACCGTTACCGATCGCCGCCAGTGGCCGCGACCTGCTGATCGCGGTGGACGTTTCGGGCTCCATGGATTTTCCCGACATGCAGTGGCAGGACGAAGACGTCAGTCGCCTTTCGCTGGTCCAGCATCTACTCGGAGACTTTCTCGAAAGCCGTGAAGGTGACCGGGTCGGCCTGATCCTGTTCGGTAGCCAGGCCTACGTGCAAGCGCCACTGACCTTCGACCGCCACACCGTGCGCGTCTGGCTCGATGAGGCACGCATCGGCATTGCCGGCAAAAACACCGCCATCGGCGATGCCATCGGCCTTGCCCTCAAACGCCTGCGCCAACGTCCGGCGCAGAGCCGCGTGCTGATTCTGGTCACCGACGGGGCCAATAATGCCGGTGAAATCGATCCGCTCACCGCCGCCCGACTGGCGGGCAAGGAAGATGTGAAGATCTATCCGATCGGCATCGGTGCCGATCCGGAGCAAAGTGGCACGGTCGGCTTTCTCGGCGTCAATCCCAGCCTGGACCTGGACGAGCCGTCCCTGAAAGCCATTGCCGAAGCCACCGGCGGCCGGTATTTCCGCGCCCACGATGGCAAGCAACTGCAATCGATCAAGGCAACCCTCGATCAACTGGAACCCGTGGCCCAGCAACCGACCCAGGCCCGTCCGGCCCAGGCTCTGTATCAATGGCCTCTGGCGCTGGCTCTGTTGTTGAGCATGCTGCTGGTGGCCCCTGTACTCTGGCCGGACAACCCGTTGCAACGCCTGTTTACCAAGGATCTGTTTTTGCAAACCCAAGTGTTGCCTGACTGGCGCCAGCGTCTCAAACGCCTGCGTCTGCGGAGGCGCCGATGAGTGCGTTGTGGCCCTACTGGTTCCGCCCCTGGTGGCTATTGTTGTTGCCGGTGCTTGGCTGGTTGCTCTGGCAACTCTGGCACCGCAAGAAACGCGCCGGGCGCTGGCAGATGATTCTGCCTCCAGCCTTTCACGCAGCACTGCTCAGCGGTGGCAGTGGTCGCGACAGTAAATTGCCTTGGGTCGCGCTTGGCGTGGCGTGGCTGTTGACCGTGCTCGCGCTGCTGGGCCCGAGCTGGGAACGCGTCGAGCAAACCAGCCAGAAGCCCGCCGACCCCTTGGTGGTGATTCTTGAACTGACCCCGGAAATGCTCGCCACGGACGTCGCGCCCAATCGCCTGGAGCAGGCCCGGCGCAAGCTGTTCGACCTGCTGCAGGTTCGCAGCGATGCCCAGACTGCGATCGTCGTCTACGCCGGCAGCGCGCATACGCTGGTGCCGCTCTCCGATGACCTGTCCACCAGCCGCAACCTGCTCGATGCCCTCAAGCCGTCATTGATGCCCGAGGCCGGCCATCGCGCCGACCTGGCGGTAGTCAAGGCCTTGGCCCTGCTGGAACAGGGTGCGCTCGGTGACGGGCGGATCCTGCTGATTGGCTCGTCCCTGACGGAAGACGAACGCCTGGGGATTCGCCGCGCCATGGCAGGCAAATCGACGCAATGGCTGATGCTCGGCATCGGCACCGCCGAAGGCTCGCCGATCACCCAGGAAGACGGCAGTTTCCTCAAGGACGAACAAGGCGCGATCCTCGTACCGCGCCTGGACGAGCCCGGCCTGAAAGGCTTCGCCCGCGACCTCGACGGACGCTATCGCCACGCCCGCCTGGACGATAGCGACCTGCGCGCCCTTGGCCTGCTTGACGGTCCGCGTCACTTGCGCAATGACGGCCAGACGCTGCGCCTCGACACCTGGGCCGACCAGGGTTACTGGCTGCTGCTGCCACTGTTGCTGCTCGCGGCCTGCGCGGGACGTCGCGGCTGGCTGCTCTGCCTGCCGCTGCTATTGGCGCTGCCTCAGCCCAGCTATGCCTTCGACCTCGCAGACCTGTGGCTGCGTCCTGATCAACAAGGCGTGCAATTACTCAAGCTCAAGCGTCCGGCCGAGGCCGCGCGGCGCTTCGAAGACCATCAGTGGCAAGGCGTGGCGCTCTATGAAGCCGGAGACTACGCCGGCGCCGCCGAGCGGTTTGCCGAAGGCAACGATGCCCATGCCCACTACAATCGGGGCAACGCCCTGGCCAAAAGTGGTGCGCTGGAGGCTGCCCTGGACGCCTACGAACAGGCGCTGGAACGCCAACCGGATTTGCGCCCGGCACTGACCAACAAGACGCTGGTGGAAG
>NZ_JBGLYV010000127.1:0-14535 GCF_047304225.1 Pseudomonas sp. Pseusp3
GCCGCGACGGGCGCTGCCGGTTGCGGTGGCGCGGGGGGGTGCTCAACAGCCTTTGGCGCTGGTTTCGCTACCGGTTTGGCAACTGGCTTGGGCTTGGGTACCGGCTTCGGTGGAGGAGGCTTCACGGCCAGTTCGTCTTCCACCGGTGGTGGCGGCTCAACCACTGGCTGCACGGGTTGCGGTGGCACAGGCGCAACCACCGGTGGCGCCGGACGCGAGAACTCGATGGTCATCGGCGGAATCTGCGGCGGCACGACAGGCAACACCGTGGTCGGCTGTTGATTGACCCAGTAAATCACCGCGCCATGCACCAGCAACGCCAACACACCGAGCAGGATCGTCTCCCGTCGACTCAAGATGCCCTTGGGCGCGCGCTGCAAACGCAACTGGCCCAAGGGCACCCGGTGCGGTCGACCGAGGTCGACCAATTCACCACCGGGTGCCTGGCGCCACAGCACTTCATGTGCACTGACGGCGGTCTGGACATTGCCCATTGCTTCACTCCCTGCGGTCTCTTTGCGGATAACCCGAAACATCGTGTGAACATCCCCCCGACGACATCCCGGTGGAGAAATCATTGGCTGGAACGCTTAGTTCTTAAAGTAATTTTTAATGACTTATTTAGACCGATAACGCATATGCAAAACCCGTCGCTCAGCGCCAGAGCCCGCTATCCAAGGGCTCTGGCCCGATGGCGAAAAACCGATGCCTTGCCTGCATTGAAAATATTCATTCAAGGCATGCTTTTTCACCGTCAGAAGTCGTATCGGCCGGTCACGCCCAGCGTTCGTGGCGTGCCGAGCAGGCCTTCATAACCGCCGTTCGCGGCAGCCCATAGCGTCGTGTAGTAGGTTTTGTCGAAGGCGTTTTTCAGCCACAACGAAACGTCCCACTGCCCCTGGTTGAAGTCGCCGCGCAGGCCGGTGGACAGGTTGACCAGCGCATAACTCGGGATCTGGCCGAAGTCGGAATCTTCCACCGTGCCCACCGCTTTGGAGCGGAACGCGTAGCTGGCGGTGACGTACTCTTCGAAGCCGTTGCTCAGGTTCCACTTGTATTCGCCGTTGGCGTTGCCGATCCATTTCGAAGCACCCACCACTTGGTGTCCGGTGAGGTCGCAGGACGCTGGAGCGCCCGGCGCCAGGCTGACTTCCGGCGGGCACGGCGCATCCTTGTACGAGAGGTAGCTGACGTCGTTGTACGAGCCGTTGATGTTCAGCGTCAGGCCGCGCAACGGGATCAGGGTGCTTTCCAGTTCCACGCCACGGGAGCGCACCGAGCCGGCGTTGGTCAGGAACTGCACACGATTGACCTCGTCGAAGGCGTTGGTCTGATAGCCGTTGACCTGGGTCCAGAACACGTTGGCATTCAGTAGCAGGCGACGGTCCCACAGGGTGCTCTTGAAACCGAGTTCGGCGTTGTTGGCGCGCTCGGTACCGATCAGCAGCGAATCGGGGCCAGCCACAAGCGCCGTACCGACAGCCAGATTGACCCCACCGGATTTTTCGCCATGGGACAACGTGGCATAGGTGAGCAGGTCGTCGGTGAGGCGGTAGCTGAGGTTCAACAGGCCCGAGGGACTGGCGCTGTACTGGTTCAGATCGCCGGAATCGAAGGCCCCTGCGCGAGCGCGTCGTGCCGCGGCCGCCGCACCGGTAACCGCGACACCACCGGCCGGTGCATCACGGGTCACCCGGGCGTTTTTCTCCTCATAGGTGCCGCGCAGGCCGGCGGTGAAATCCAGGCGCTCGGTCAGGTGCCAGGTGCCTTGGGCGAAAAGGGCGAAGCTGTTGGTTTCGATATGACCGTTGCCGATGCTGTCGACGTTGTTCAGTGCACCATTCGGGGTGCCATTCCAGATGTCCGCTTGCGGGCCGTTGAAGGTGAAGGATTTGTTGTCCAGGTCGGAACCGAAGTAATAGGCGCCGAGCACGTAATCGAAGAATCCGCCGGTGGGCGACGCCAGGCGAAATTCCTGGGAATACTGCTTGTCCTCAACCGAAACGCCGGCGTTGAAGAAGGCGGACACGTTCAGGCCGTCATCATTGCGCGGGGTGAAGTTCCACCAGCGATAGGAGCTGATGGACGTCAGGGTGAAGTCACTCGGCAGCGCCCAGTTCGCCTCGACCGAGGTGCCGCCCTGGTGCACGGTGACGTGCTGGTCGTTGTTCAGGTTGACCTTGCGGTGCGTACCGTCAACCAGTGTCGCGCCCGCCGCATTGGCCCGGCGCTGGTAAAGGTTGATGCCATTGATGGTCGGCCCGGTGTTGAACAACACACGGGTGCCGGCGCTGGAGTCTTCTTCGTTGTAGTCGCCGATCCAGCGCAGGTTGAACGCTTCGTTCGGCTTGAAAAGCAACTGGGCGCGAAAGCCGTCGCGCGAGCCACCGTTGAGGTCATGGCCGTCGAATTCGTTCTTGATGTCGCCGTCGCTGCGGGTGCGATACGCAGAAAAACGTCCGGCCAGCTCGTCGTTCAGCGGCCCGGAAATCGTGCCCTTGGTCTGGAAATAACCATCCTCGCCCACCGACGATTCGATGCTGCGCTCCGGGGTAAAGGTCGGCGCACGGGTGCTGATGTTGATCACGCCGGCGGTGGTGTTCTTGCCGAACAAGGTGCCTTGCGGACCGCGCAGCACTTCGAGCTGCTCGATGTCCATCAGGTCGAACACCGCCATGCCCGGCCGGCCGAGGTAAACGTTGTCGAGGTACAACCCGACGCTGCCTTCCAGGCCATCGCTGGCCGGGTTGTTGCCCAGGCCACGGATCGACACGCTGGACTGGCGCGCATGCATGTAGGCGACGTTGACGCTGGGCACCAGTTGCTGCAAATCCTGGATGCGATAGACCCGCTGGACTTCCAGCGTCTGGCCGCTGACCACGCTCATGGGCGTCGGCACATCCTGCGAACTTTCTTCGCGGCGGCGCGTAGTGACCGTCACGGTTTCCAGTTGCGTATTGTCAGCCGTGGCGGTTTTTGCGGAGGGGGTTTCAGGGGTGGTGCTGTCGGCCGCATAGCCTTGGGTCCAACCGGCGCTGCCTGCCAGCAGCAGGGCCAAAGGCAGGCGTTTGAGCCGTTGGTGTGACGAGGTTTGAGCGAAGTGCAACGGACTCATAAGGCGGGGTTCCCGATCAAAAGAAATTCTTTATTGCTTGAAAGGCCGCCTTCGCGAGCAAGCCCGCTCCCACACTGACCGTGTGAACACTGGAGATCCCCTGTGGGAGCGGGCTTGCTCGCGAAGGCGTCGGCTCAGACGCCGCCGATATCCGGCCCTTTCACCGTCTGACTGACCTGCCCATTCACACCCACCGGCACTTCACCCTTGAGCGTCACCCGGCGCACGATCCGGTCCTGAGTCCCGTAGTCATCCACCGCGTAATGCTGTGTGGAGCGGTTATCCCAGATCGCCACATCGCCCGCCTTCCAGCGCCAGCGCACAATGTTTTCCTGGCGGATCACGTGGCTTTGCAGCAAGCCGAACAGGTGCGCCGAATCAGCCTGGGAATAGCCCTTGATGCGTTTGACGAAATGCCCCAGCAACAGGCTCTTCTCGCCGCTGACCGGGTGCACGCGAACCACCGGGTGCTCGGTCTCGTAGACGGTCGAGGTGAAGATCTTGCGATAACGCTCCAGCTTCTCGGCCGAGACGTCCGGCCGGGTACCGGCGTAGTCGTATTCGTTGCTGTGCACGGCGACCAGTTTGTCGGCCAGCTCACGCAGCTCCGCCGACAACCCGTCGTAGGCGGTGGCGGTGTTGGCCCACAGGGTGTCGCCGCCGAAAGCCGGGGCCACCACCGAACGCAGGATCGAGGCTTTGGGGTAGGCCTCGACGAAGGTCACGTCGGTGTGCCAGGAGCTGGCTCGCTGGCCTTCGGCACCGTCCAGTTCCAGCAGAAAACGCGTGCCTTCGCGCACCGGTACGGTCGGGTGCGCCACCGGTTCGCCGAGCAGGTGGGCGAACGCTTCCTGGCGCTGATCGTCGAGTTGGGTCTGCTCGCGGAAGAAGATCACTTTGTATTGCAGCAGCGCCTGTTGAATGGCTTCAACAGTGGCGGCATCCAGCTCGCCCGAAAGCTGTACACCACGGATTTCGGCACCGATGCGACCGGCCACCGGGTGGATCTCAAGCGCGTGAACAGTGGGTTGTACTGCGAAAGCGGCATTGCTCATGGGTAGACCCTCATCAGACTGCTTGCGGTTGAACCGGCCGCGAAACACTGCTCTATCTATATTCAATTTAGATCTAATAGATATCTACATGCTTCGTTGACGGAATAAGAGGTTGCATTTAAAACCTCAGTCAACCCTCGTCGCAAATGCCTTCGAGCTATTTTTAGGATGCCGGAAAAGCATATGGATCTTCGCCAGTTGCGTTACTTCATCGCCCTCGACGAACACCGCAGTTTCGTGCGCGCAGCCGAGGCCATGGGCATTACCCAGCCGGCCTTCAGCCGCAGCATTCAGGGGCTGGAGCAGGAGTTCGGCTGCGTCCTGGTGGACCGTGGCAACAAGGACTTGCGCCCCACTCCCGAAGGCTTGGTGGTGCTGCAACACGCCCGCAGCCTGGTGCAGGGTGCGGCGTTGCTCAGTGCCGAAGTGACGCAGATGACCAAGCTCGATGCCGGTGAGCTGCGCTTTGGATGCGGCCCGGCGCCGGCGGTGAAACTGGTACCGGATGCGGTGGCGCAATTCATCAATGCACACCCGAAAGTGCGCACCTGTTTCGAGGTGGATAACTGGGAAAAACTCAGCCGTGCCCTGAGCCGTGAAGAGATCGAATTCTTCATCGCCGACATCCGCCATTTCGAGTCCGATCCGAACTTCCAGACCCAGCCATTGACGCCCAAGCGCGGCGTGTTTTTCTGCCGCCCCGGGCATCCGCTGCTGGCCAAGGAGAGCCTGTCGACCAACGACATGTTCGATTACCCGCTGGCGACCACGAAGATCCCGCCAGGCATTCGCAAACTGCTGGCAAACCTCAGTGGCCGGGTGGATTTTTCGCCCACCATCGAGACCGAACATTTCCCGGCGCTGGTGAAAGTGGTGCTGCAATCCAACGCCATCGGCGTGGGAACGCAAGAGGCGTTTATCGAGGACGTTGCCCAGGGGTCGCTGGCGCTGTTGCACTGGCGCAACCTGCCGCAGAACATCGAGAGCATGAATGCGCGGTGCGGGATTGTCAGCCGCACGGGGTTCCGGTTGTCACCGGCGGCGCGGGCGATGATCGAGACATTGGTGGCGGTGGACAGGCAGCAGATCAGCGTTGCGGTTTAGGGCCCCTTCGCGAGCAAGCCCGCTCCCACATTGGATTTGTGTACGACGCAAATCCAATGTGGGAGCGGCGGTGCGGCGATCCGACTTGCTCGCGAAAGCGTCCGCATTGACGACAAAAATTCAAAGTTTCGCAGCCGCCAACTGCGGCGCCACCCAATCACTGACCTTGAACGACTTGCGAATCAGCTTCTGCTGCGAAGCCAGATCCACCGCATCCTGCAACTTGCCAAGGAACACCGGGTCAAGCGTGGAGGGAAATACCTCGCTCAGTTTCTGATCCTTCAGATCCTGCGTGAGGATCACCGCCGGATAACTCGCCAGCCCCGACACCAGCTGGATGTAGGCGTCCTTGTTGCCTTCCTGGGTCAGCCACGTCACCGCTTGCTGTTGGGCCTTGAGCAGTGTGGCGACCGCCTCCGGGTGCTCGTCGACAAACTTCCCGGTGCCCACCAACACCGCCTGCACACTGCCAGCACCCTCCAGATCCTTGGTATTGAGTGGCAATTCGGCCAGCCCCTTGGCCTGCAAAGCCGTGAGCCCGGAACCGCCCCACGAGGCATCGATCTGCTTCGCCGCCAGCGCCGCGACCGCGGCGTTGAAGTCGAGGTTGATGACTTTCACGTCCTTCTCGCTCAACCCCTGGCTGGCCAGCGCCGCATCGAAGGACAACTGGCTGGCGGTGCCACGGAAGATTGCCACGCGCTTGCCCTTGAGGTCTTGCAGGGTCTTGATCCCCGAACCCGGCACCACGCCGAGGTAATGCTTGACCCCGCGCGCCGAGGCGCTGAGCAACCGCGTATCCAGGCCGTTGGACTTGCCGATGATGGCTGCCAGGTCGCCGAGGTAGGCCAGGTCCACCTGACCGTTGGCGAACGCCTCGTTGATCACCGGGCCGGCGCCCTTGAAGAAGCTCCACTGAATCTTGATGCCCTGTTCGGCAAAGGCCTTTTCGAAGATCTGTTGATCGCGCAGTACGTCCACAACACCGCCACCTGAGTGCTGGGTACCGGCACTCAGGTCCGGCACGGCGATGCGGATTTCCTTGAGCTCACTGGCGTTGGCCGTGAAGGCCAGCAGACCCGCCAGGGCCGGTGCGGCGAACAGACTGATGACACGCTTGAAGGGAAGGTTCATGGGTGCGGCTCCTTGGGCAACGGGCGTTGAGGAGCCGAAAGTAGGCTGAAGTGGAACCAACACTTAAATACTATAAATTCACATTTTTAGACCATTTAGATCTATATCAACGCCTGCGGACCTCTCCGCGGCGTATGCCTTGGCAGCATCAAAAATATTCTTCGAATGCATTGGATGCAGTGGCTTATGGAGGCCTTAAATGGTCTCGCTTATCTCTCAATAGCATTGATTTTAATTTTTATAGATCAATTTTGCATACGCCTAGAAACCTGTGGGAGCGGGCTTGCTCGCGAAAAGGGAGTGTCAGTCGCTTCATGGCTGCCTGATACACCGCTTTCGCGAGCAAGCCCGCTCCCACAAAAGGCAGGCCTGTATTGCAACCCGACAACGGAGGTCACCCATGGCCCGTGTTTCTCTGCTCAGCCTGCCATTGCCCGCGCCGTCGCTTGAAAGCAAGCAGCGCTGGCCGAGCCTGAACCATCGGCTGTTGCCATGGTTGTTGCCAACTCTCCTGTTCAGCCTCTGGTGGCTCGCCAGCCGCAATCACTGGATGAGCGAGCAAATCCTGCCGGCTCCATCCCTGGTCTGGAGCAGCGCCGTTGAATTGTCCCAAGGCGAGCTGTGGAGCCACTTGTGGATCAGCCTGCAACGCTTGCTCTGGGGCTTGCTGGCCGGGATCAGCGCAGGCGCTGTCCTGGGGGCGGCACTGGGTTTCAGTCGTCGCCTGGAGCGCCTCGTGTTTCCAACCTTCGCCGGGTTGGCGCAAGTCCCGACCCTGGCCTGGATTCCTTTGTTCATGGTGTTTTTCGGCATCGGTGAAGTGCTGAAGCTGGTGGTGTTGATCAAGGCCATCGTGGTGCCGGTGACCCTGCATACGTTGGTCGGCGTGCGCGATGCGCAACCAAGGCTGCGCGAAGCCGCCGCCGTGTTGCGCCTGCCCAGGCACCTGTTGATCCGACGCCTGGTGCTGCCTGCCGCACTGCCGGCATTCATGGCCGGTGTGCGCCTCGCCCTGGCCGCCGGCTGGACTTCGCTGCTCGCTGTCGAACTGCTCGCGTCCAGCGAAGGCATCGGTTACCTGATGGTCTGGGCACGACAGTTGTTCATGCTCGACATCGTATTCGTGTGCATTGTGGTGATCGGCTTGATCGGCGTGGCGATGGATCGCGGCATCGGTCTGCTGGACAGGAAACTGGTGCACTGGCCGCACCCCGCCACCGCCGAAATCCGTCGCGGAACGCGTTATCAAGGCTGGCAACGCCTGCAACCGTGGCTGCTGCCACTGGCGCTTCTGGCGTTGTGGCAACTGGCCTCGGATCAGCAGTGGATCGACGCGAACATTCTGGTCAGTCCGCTGGCGGTCTTGCAGACCACTTGGAGTGGTTTGCTCGACGGCACACTGCTTGGCGGCATGGCCCTGAGCCTGGGCCGAACCCTTGGCGGGTTGCTGCTCGGTGGCGGGTCGGGGTTTGCATTGGGGCTGCTGCTGGGGTTGTCGCGTACCAGTGAACGGGTGCTCGGCCCAACCCTCGCCGCCATTCGCCAGATCGCCATTTTCGCCTGGGTGCCGTTGCTCACCGCGTGGTTCGGCCTGGGCGAATTGGCCAAGTGGGTGTTCGTTGCCCTCGCCGCATTTTTCCCGCTGTTTATCGCCACCCAACGCAGCGTTGCCCACCTGTCACCGCAATTGAACGAGGCCGCGCAGGTGTTGCGCCTGAATCTGCGTCAGCGCCTCGGTCGACTGGTGTTGCCGGGCGCCGCGCCGGGAATTTTCGCCGGGCTAAGGCTGAGCCTGATCTACGCCTGGCTCGGCACCATCGGCGCCGAATATTTCATGCCGTCCAACGGCGGCATCGGCAGCCAGATGATCGGCGCCCAGCAACTGCTGCGCATGGACCTGATCATGGCCGGCATGCTGCTGGTGGGCCTCACGGGTGCCCTGCTCAATCTCATTGGCCAACGCCTGGAAATCCGCGCCACTCGCTGGAGACACGCATGAACACACCGATTGTCAGCTTCAATCACGTGGGCAAAACCTTCGACGTCGATGGCTTCGAACTGGAGGCCATTCGCGAATTCAACCTGGACATCGCCGAGGGCGAGTTCGTCGCCATCGTCGGCTCCAGCGGTTGCGGCAAATCCACGTTGCTGCGGCTGCTGGTGGGCCTCGATACGCAATTTCACGGGCAGATCAGCGTGGACGGAAAAGCTGTCACGGGCATCGGCGGCGAGCGCGGCATCGTCTTCCAGGAACACCGCTTGTTCCCGTGGCTGAGCGTGGCCGACAACATCGGCCTGGGCCTGGTCAACGAACCATTGAGCGCTGCGCAAAAGCAAAAGCGTATCCATGACTTCATCGAACTGGTGGGCCTCGGCGACTTCGCCCGCGCCTATCCGCACCAGCTCTCCGGCGGCATGGCGCAACGCGTGGCCATTGCTCGCGGCCTGGTAGCCAGCCCACGGATTCTGCTGCTGGACGAGCCCTTCGGCGCCCTCGATGCGCTGACCCGCCAGCAGATGCAGGACGAACTGCTGGCGATCCGCGCGCGGGCAAAAATCACCACCGTGCTGGTCACCCACGATGTCGAGGAAGCGATCTTCCTCGCCGACCGCGTGGTGGTGATGGAGCCTCGTCCGGGCCGGATCAAGCAAGTGGTCGACATTGCCCTGCCCCATCCGCGCCAGCGCAGCAGCTTCGACTTCCACCAATTGCGCGAAGAACTGCTTCACGAGCTCACCAGCGACGATCACTACCAGCCCCCGGTGCCGGTGCAGGTCCGCGATCTGCCGCTGTCCTTCATTGCCTACTGAGAAAGGAAATTCTTGATGCCGCAACGCCCCAACTTTCTAGTGATCCTGGCCGATGACCTCGGCTTCTCCGACCTCGGCGCCTTCGGCGGCGAAATCAGCACGCCGAACCTCGACGCGCTGGCCAACAATGGCCTGCGCCTGACCGACTTTCACACCGCACCGACCTGCTCGCCGACCCGTTCGATGCTGCTGACCGGCACCGACCACCACATCGCCGGCATCGGTACCATGGCCGAAGCCCTGACCCCGGACCTGATCGGTAAACCGGGTTACGAAGGGCACCTTAACGACCGCGTGGTCGCCCTGCCCGAGCTGCTGCGCGAGGCGGGCTACCAGACGTTGATGAGCGGCAAATGGCACCTGGGCCTGACCGCAGAACTGGCGCCCCACGCCCGGGGTTTCGAGCGTTCGTTTTCGCTGTTGCCCGGCGCGGCCAACCATTACGGCTTCGAGCCGACCTACGATGAAACGACGCCACGGCTGCTGAAATCGACGCCGGCGCTGTACATCGAAGACGACCAATTCATCGATGAACTGCCGAAGGATTTTTATTCTTCCGATGCCTTTGGCGACAAGCTGCTGCAATACCTCAAGGAGCGCGACCAAACCCGACCGTTCTTCGCCTACCTGCCATTTTCCGCACCCCACTGGCCGTTGCAGGCGCCGGCCGACGTGGTGGAAAAATACCGCGGACGCTATGACGCCGGCCCTGAAGTGCTGCGACTCGAGCGCCTGGAAAAGCTCAAAAAACTGGGGCTGATCGAGGCCGATGTCGAACCCCATCCGCTGATCCAGCTGAGTGCACAGTGGGATGCCCTGAGCGACGAACAACGGCAGATCTCCGCTCGTGCCATGGAGGTTTATGCGGCAATGGTCGAGCGCATGGACTGGAACATCGGCCGCGTCGTCGACTACCTGCGCCAGCAAGGGCAACTGGACAACACCTTCATCCTGTTCATGTCCGATAACGGCGCCGAAGGGGCATTGCTGGAGGCGTTCCCGAAATTCGGCCCGCAGTTGCTGACCTATCTCAACCAGCATTACGACAACAGCCTGGACAACATTGGCCGCGCCAATTCCTATGTCTGGTACGGGCCGAATTGGGCGCAAGTAGCGACCGCGCCGTCTCGCTTGTTCAAGGCCTTCACCACCGAAGGCGGAATCCGCGTACCGGCGCTGGTGCATTACCCGCAGCTGCCGCTCAAGGGACAGATCAGCCACGGTTTCGGCACCGTGATGGACATCACGCCGACCATTCTCGACCTGGCCGGCGTGCGCCATCCGGGCAAGCAATGGCACGGCAAACCCGTGGCGGAAGTTCGCGGGAAGTCGTGGCTTGGGTTCCTGTCGGGCGAGACCGCGCAGGTGCATGACGAACACACCGTTACCGGGTGGGAACTGTTCGGTCGGCGGGCGATTCGACAGGGGCAATGGAAGGCGGTGTACATCCCGGGGCCGGTGGGGCCGGCGACCTGGCAGCTGTATGACCTGGGCAACGATCCGGGGGAGATTCATGACCTGGCGTCGAGCCAACCGCAGAGGCTCAGTGCCTTGATCGAACATTGGCAGCGCTATGTGGATGAGACCGGGGTGATCTTGAGTGAGTCGCCGTTTCAGCCGGATTGATATTGCCTGATCCGGCCCCTTCGCGAGCAAGCCCGCTCCCACAATGGCCGGTGTGATGCGAGGATCTCATTCACACCGATAAACCCTGTGGGAGCGGGCTTGCCCGCGAAGAGGCCCTTTCAAACGACTACTAAGCCTGAGCTGTACGCACCTTGTCCCCGACCACTTCTTCCTTGCGCTCAAACCGGTTGGCCCGCGCAAACGTGCCGAAATCATTGAACCGCACGCCCATCTCGCGCATCACCTTGTGCCCCACCGGCACGGTGAGCTGGCGGATGTAGAACGGTTCCTTCACCACAAAGTGATGGATCCCGTGGCTGCTGCCAAAGTTGAAGCAGAACGCCTGCAACGGCCACAGCCACCGTGCGTTCAGCACCTGGCACTGCTGCATCACGTTCCCCGGCTCGATGTCACCGTAGTAATGCATGTTCGAGCTGATGAAATGCAGGCAGAACGTGCGCAACACGTTCGGGCCGATGATCACGACTGCCGCGATGTCGATCACCTGCATCACCGACAACGTCGTCGCCGACCACTCGATCGGTGCGCCCATCAGTTGCGCCACGCCATTCGCTGCGTGGAAACCGAGAAACACATACCACGCGCCCCAATGCATCAACGCCAGCGGCGCGTAGACCTTCAGCGTGCGCTGGATGATGCTGAACTTCATGGCCCAGCTCTTGGCCCGCAGCATGCGGATCAATGACGACATGATGTTGTCGCCAATCATCAGGAACCGTGCGAACCCCCATGGCTCGCCGTTGGTGATGGCGCGTTCCTCCATGTCGGCTTCGGAGCCGGAGACCTTGTGGTGGTTGAGGTGCAGGTGGCGGCGAATCCACGGGTTGATGGTGCTTGGCCTTGCCAGCCACACCAGGCCCATCATCAGATTGTGCGGCACCTTCTGCTTGCGGAAGTACATGCTGTGGATCAGGTCGTGCTCCAGCTCGTGGGTCAACGAGGCGAAAAACCCATTGAGCAGCAGGCACGCCCACCAGGCCATGTGCCCGGTCAGGTAGAGCGCGGCCGAACCGATCATACCGGCCAGGGCGAAGGCCAGAATGCCTGCGCCGAGGGCGTCCTGATGCTTGAGAATCGGGTATTGCTCGCGCAATTCGACGCCTCTGGCCAGCACCACTTCACGGATATGGGCTGATCGTTGAGCTGCATTCAGTCGTTGGGGGCTTGCAGAAGTACGGTCCATGCTTCCATCCTCTGGTTATTGATGGTTGCATCCTGCCTTGCGTACCCTAGCAACGCGGTAGCCGAGAACGCCAACCTGTTGACCGGAAGCGCCAATCAGCATGACCGAACCGACCTCACTCGCCAGCTGGACCCGCGCCCTGCGCAAGCAACTCGATGCCCTGGGCATCGACAGCACCGCGCTGTGCCATCAAGCGGGGCTCGATCCACAGTTGATGGACGACCCGAACGCCCGATACCCGCTGTCAGGCACCACACAGCTGTGGGCGTTGGCGGTACAGGTCAGCGGCGACCCGGCGATTGGCCTGCGGGTTTCGCGCTTCGTCAGCCCGACCACCTTCCATGCGCTGGGTTATGCGCTGGTGGCCAGCGGCAGTTTACGGGAGGTGTTCGAGCGCATCGTGCGTTATCACCAAGTGGTCAGCGACGCCCTGGAACTGGAGCTGACCCGCGCTGAGGATCGCTACCGTTTCCGTCTGAAAATCCCTTCCGGCAACCCGGCCCCGGCCTTCGAAGCCATCGATGCGTTCATGGCGATCTACGTACGCACCTGCCGCAATCGCCTGGGCCGCGAATACGCGCCACTGGCGACCTACCTGCGCCGTCCGGAACCGACAGACGCACACCAATGGCATAAAGTCTTTCGCTCGCCCGTGCACTTCGGCGCCGAAGAGGATCGACTGGAATTCTCCCTCATCGACTTCGACAGCCACCTGGATGATGCCAACCCGGAACTGGCCGAACACAATGAAACCGTGCTCAAGCGAACCCTGGCGCAACTCAAGCCGCTGACGTGGGAGCGCAAGGTCCGCGACGCCATTGAAGAACAACTGCCCGAAGGCGAACCCAGCGCCGAGCACATCGCCAAGGCCCTGCACCTGAGCCTGCGCAGCCTGCAACGACACCTGGCGGATGAAGGCTGCCGGTTCGATACGCTGCTCAACGAAAGCCGCGAAAACCTCGCGCTGCTGCACCTGCGTGACCCGCAGGTGTCGCTGAGCGAAATCAGTTATCTGCTCGGGTTTGCCGACACCAGCAGCTTCAGTCGCGCGTTCAAGCGCTGGACGGGGATGACACCGGGGCAGTTTCGGGATGGGTTGCGGTGACAGATCCTGGAGGTGGATTGCCTTATCCGGCCTCTTCGCGAGCAAGCCCGCTCCCACATTGGGCCTGCGTGAACTGTTAAATCGTGGCCAGTGTCCGTAACCGGGCAGCGTCGAGGATTTCAATTTCGCCGTAACTCAGCCCAATGATCCCCTGTCCCTGCAGTTCCTTGAGAATCTGGTTGGTGGTCTGGCGCGACAGCGACAACATTGAAGCAAGTTGCTCCTGGGGCAGTTGCAGAACGCGGCGCGCAGGGATGGTCTCGCCATAGCCTTCGGCGATCATCAACAAACGGTGCGCCAGCCGTGCCGGGGCCGGCAACAGGCTCAATTGTTCGAGGTTGATGAAGGTCATGCGTAATTTCTGGCTCATCAGCAACGCCAGTTGCCGCCAGTGCTGCGGATGCTCGTCGAGCAGTGCCAGCAAGGTGTTCTGGGGAATGTGCAGCAGCGTGCACTGGCCCACGCCGTACGCATCGTGGGTGCGTGGCTGGCCATCGAACAGGCAGATTTCACCGAACCAGTGTGGCGGTTCCACCAGGCTCAGCAACGCTTCCTTGCCCTGCTCGCTCACGGCACCGACGCGCACCGCGCCTTCAAGTACCGCGTACAGGCCGCAGGGCGGATCGCCGCGCTTGAACAGCCGCTGGCCCGCAGACAAGCGCCGCACCCTGGCCACCGACAGCAGACTATCCTGTAGGGAAACAGGCAAATGGCTGAACCACTGACCGCTCATCAGGCGTGGACGCCAAACCTGCATATCCATGAAAACTCCTAGAGATTGTCGCCTGGCTGACAGAGCGAGAAGTGGCCCCGGGGCATGATCAGTCACCCCACAGGAGAACAACAATGAAAAGCCTCGTCGACCACCTCAGTCAATACGCCGCCTACCACCGTGACCCACGCAACATCGCATCGCACTTTATCGGCATTCCGCTGATCGTGGTCGCCGTCGCGGTGTTGCTGTCTCGGCCGCAATGGTCGCTGGGCGGCGTATGGCTGTCACCGGCGGTGCTCGTCTCGCTGGCATCGGCGTGGTTTTACCTGCGTCTGGAGTTGCGCCTGGGCGTGTTGATGACCGTGTTGCTCGGGCTGAGCGTCTGGGCCGGTCATGCGCTGGCACAGCAAAGCACGCTGGTGTGGCTGGGCAGCGGCGTGGCGATGTTCGTGATCGGTTGGGCGATCCAGTTTGTCGGCCATCACTACGAAGGGCGCAAACCGGCATTTGTCGATGACGTGACCGGGTTGATTGTCGGGCCGCTGTTCGTGGTGGCGGAGTTGGCATTCATGCTGGGAATGCGGCATGAGCTGAAAGAGCAGATCGAGGCGCGGGCGGGTGGGGTGCGGGTCAATCCGAAGCGTGCTGCAGTCTAGATCGCCATCG
>NZ_JBGLYV010000128.1:0-14430 GCF_047304225.1 Pseudomonas sp. Pseusp3
GCTTGGGGCGTAACTTAACCCGGGGGGTGTCTTATCCCCGGGGGTGCCCGGGGTTTTTGGGCTCGCTGGCCCGCTCCTACAGGGGGATCTGTTTTGTTCTTCAGATGAACGCTAGACCTTCGGTATCAAACTCTCCCGACAATCGAGCACCAGCCGCGCGCCGCCCAGCTCGCTGCTGCCCACCTCCAGTGTAAACCCGTGCAGGCTGACAATCGCCGCGACGATGGACAGCCCCAGCCCGAAGCCGATTTTCTGATTGCCCGCCTCGGCGCGATAGAAGCGCTGGAACACCGCTTCGCGTTCCGCCTCGGGAATGCCCGGGCCGGAGTCGAGCACTTCGATGCGCGTGTGCCCGCCGTCATTGACCCCGCGCAAGATCACCGCGCCACCGGGCGGGGTAAATTTGATCGAGTTGCTCAACAGGTTCGCCACGGCTTCGAACAGCAGTGCCCGGTCGCCATTGAGGGGTGGCAACGACGCGGGCAGGTGCAGTTGGAACACCAGGCCGTCGTCTTCCGCCAGGGGCAGATAGAACTCATGCAGTTCCTGCAGCAACGGCACCGGGTCCAGCTGCACGAAACCGGAGCGGCGCTGGCGGTCTTCCAGTTCGGAAATCCGCAACAAGCCACGGAAACGCGCCATCAACGTATCGGCCTCGGCCAGCACCAGGTCCAGTTGCATGGCCTGCGGTGAACCTTCGCCGGCTTGCTGCTGCATGCGGTAAAGCTGCGCGCGCAGGCGGGTCAGGGGCGTGCGCAGGTCATGGGCGATGTTGTCGCACACGCCCTTGACCTCGTTCATCAAGCGCTCGATGCGTTCGAGCATGGCGTTGACGATGGCGGCGAGCATATCCAGTTCGTCACGCCGATTGGACAGTGGCAAACGCCGGCTCAGGTCGCCGGCGACGATGGCTTCGGCGCTGGCCTGGATTGCGCGAATGCGGCGCAACGGCCGGCGCCGCAGCAGATACCAGCCGACGATGCCTGGCACGATGGTCAGGGTCACACCCCAGAACAGGGCGTGAAGGATGATTCGGGTCACGGCGAACAGCGAACCGTTGTCGCGCACCAGCACCAGCCAGCGGCCGTCGAGGGTGGGGGTCGCCACGGCATCGCAACTGTCGGCGGGCAGCGTCTGCTCGCCACTGTCGTCGGAGGCGTCGCAGTCGCGGAGCGTGTGGATCCTGCCATCGAGCGGCAAGCCATCCGGAATGTAGCGCAGGGCGCCGCTGAGGTAACGGTGCCGGGCATCGAACAGGCCGTAGGCGTCGATGCCGCGGATGTCGAAGGTCATGCTGACGGCGAGGGCGTCCACCAGTTGTTCGCCCGAGAAGCGCGAGAACAGGTGCTGGCGTTGCATCAGCGAATGCTTGGCCAGGTTGTCCAGGTAAGCGGAAACCTCGTAGTACATGACCCCCATGAGAATCCCGCTCCAGATCACGAACAGCGAACTGTAGAGCGCCAGCAGACGGCTGCTGGAGGAGCGCCAGCCTTTAGACGGGTTCGGCAATGACATAACCCGAGCCTCGCACGGTCCGAATCAGTGGGACATTGCCAGGCGGGTCGATCTTCTTGCGCAGACGGCCGATGTGGACGTCGATCAGGTTGGTGCCGGGGTCGAAGTGGTAACCCCAGACTTCCTCGAAAATCATCATCCGCGAGAGAATTTGCCCGGTATTGCGCATCAGGAATTCCAGCAGTTTGTATTCGGTGGGCAATAGCGTCAGCAGTTGACCGTCGCGGCTGGCTTCGTGGCTGATCAGGTTCAGCTCCAGGTCCGCTACCCGCAGTGTGGTGGCCTGGGCGGTCACGTTATTCTGCCGGCGCAGCAGGACTTCGACCCGGGCGGCCATTTCATCGGTGGCGAAGGGTTTGGTCAGGTAGTCGTCGCCGCCGGCGCGCAAGCCGCGCACGCGCTCATCGACGTCGGACAGCGCGCTGATCATCAGGATCGGCGTGGCCACGCCCATGGTCCGCAGCGTGGTGACAATCGCCAGGCCATCGAGCCCGGGCAACATGCGGTCGAGGGTAATCAGGTCATAGTTGCCGCTGACCGCACGCTCCAGCCCTTCGCGGCCATTGTCGACCCAGTCGACGTCGAGGCCGTGGCTACTCAGTTCGGCGACAATTTCCCGGGCGGTCACGGAGTCGTCTTCGATGGTCAAGATGCGGGTCATAGGGCTGGCCTGATTAAATGTTCACAACGTTGTGCGGCATTTTGCCAAGAAATGATCGCAGGCTTTCTAAATAAAAGTTCATGGGCATTCCGGGTTTCGGCCAATGCATGAAATCCTCTGAGCATGCCCGCTCGCGGCAATCCCCTTGTAGGAGCGAGCTTGCTCGCGAAAGCGGTAGGTCAGGCGAGGCGAATCCATCTATTCAATCGGCGTACTGACAAACACCTCAAGCCCCTCGGCATACTCCGTGAATGCAGCGATCCGCGGAAACTGCGCCGCACTCACCTTATCCGGCACCACCAGGTTGGTAAAGCTCCAGGCCACGGCGAGGGTAATGCCGTCCTGCTCAACCGAACCGTCTGTCTTCAGCGGCTGCTTTTCCAGCTCCCGCTCCAGCGCCGAATAGGCTGCCGTCAACTGTCCTTCGACCCGCTGCACCCAGGATTCGAATTGAATCTCCGCCGGCCGCAGGTTGCGTTCGTAGTAAAGCTGCACGGACTTTTCGCTGGCGGCCAACGCCAGGCCAATCAGGCGCAGCGCACGCAGGCGCTGCCCCGGTTCGGCAGGCATCAGGCTTTTTTTGGCCAGGGTTTCCAGATAGTCGATGATAAGCGTCGAATCCATCAACACCTCACCATCATCCAGCACCAGCGTGGGCGCCTTGACCACCGGGTTGATCTGCCGGAATTGTTCGAAGTGGCGGAACACCGAGACCGACTGATGTTCCAGCGTGATTCCCAGGCATTTGGCAGAAATGGCGGCGCGCCTTACATAGGGCGAGTCGAGCATACCGATCAGCTTCATGGTCCTTTCCTTTATATGGCCATTTCGGGAGGGACAACCTTAGCTGAGGTTCGCAACCCTGCAAATGACCGTGAATAATGCCTTGTGCGAGCCGTTTGTCTTCCATATACAGCCGCTCGATTGAATTTCTTGCTATAAACGCACTCCGATTACCGCCTCAAAGCCTGCCGTAGAGCATTTTCAGGGCTTTGTCGGACAAATTCGCTGTCTTTTCAGTTGCTGAGGCCTCAAGTCGGCCTTAGACTGCCGCCCCTCGTAAATTGAGTGCCGGGTGGCGCTTGGAACAAACGGCGCCTTTCCGATGGCCTGCCAAGGTCTGCCGGAACGCTCCCTTATTCGCCTTAATGCACGTTTTTTTATAGAGATATCAATGACAAAGGACAAGTTGCTGGCCATGCCGGCGGATGACTACATGAATGCCGAGCAACATGCTTTTTTCTCCGAGCTGTTGCAGAACATGAAAGTCGAAACCCATGAGCGCATCGAACAGAACCGCATCGCCATCGAAAGCCTGGACACCCCGGCCGATCCGGCAGACGCGGCTTCGGTAGAAGAAGAGCGCACTTGGCTGGTGAACGCGATCGATCGCGACCAGCGCATGCTGCCTCAGTTGGAACAAGCGCTGGAACGCATCAAGGAAGACAGCTTCGGCTGGTGCGACGACAGCGGCGAGCCGATTGGCCTCAAGCGCCTGCTGATCAGCCCGACCACCAAGTACTGCATCGAAGCTCAGGAACGTCACGAGCAAATCGACAAGCACCAGCGTCAGGCCTGATTCTGCGAGGCAGCCCCTTTGATCCGGGCTGCCTTGAAAAGATCGCAGCCTGCGGTAACGCCTGCACATGGAAGCAGGTGCTGCCGCAGGCTGCGATCTTTGTTTTCTGCCGTCTTCGATTTCCCGGTTCTTCTATAGATCTGCTGCAACGTTCGCGACTAAAGGCTCATGGATAATGGCCTTATGGTGGCGTTTAATGCGAAGACAACAATTAGAAGCTTTCCGGGGTGACGATGATGACGAGAGACGGGTCTCTGGTTGCGGCAGTGCCTGCACCAGTGCTGTTGCCGAAAAACCGCTGGCTGGCACCGACGCTGCAAAGCATCGCCCTGATGCTGTTGTTATGTGGCATGACGCTGGGCAACTGGTCGCTCTACCTTGGCCTGCCCCTGGCCGTATTGATTATCTGGCTGCCTCGCCTGCGTTCGCGCGCGACCCCGCAGGCGGCTTCCCCCGACAACTGCGATGCCATCGGCGAGTTGACTCGCGATCTTTCCTACATGACCAGTCATAACGCGCTATCGGCTGCCGGAGTGGCGTTTTCGGTTCGGCAACTGGCGGAAAAACTGCAATCGCAGCTCTCGGCGGCGGCCCGGATCGTCAGCAACGCCGAGGTCATGATCACCACCGAACACGCCGCCTCGACGCTCAGTCGCCAGGCGTTGAGTGCCGCCAGCGAGGCTCATCAAAGTGGCGCGGTCGGGCGTACGGAACTGATCGAGTCCATTGCGCGCATGCATCAGCTCAGCCAGCGCGCCAGCAACAGCCGTGAACTGATCGAAGCCTTGAGCTTGCGCAGCGATGATATCCAGCGCGTGACCCTGGTGATTCAGTCCATCGCCAGCCAGACCAATCTGTTGGCGTTGAATGCCGCCATTGAAGCGGCGCGGGCGGGGGAACACGGTCGCGGGTTTGCCGTGGTGGCCGACGAGGTTCGTGGGCTCGCCGCGCGCACGGCGACCGCCACGGGTGAAGTCGGCGAGATGGTGGCCGATATCCAGCAACGCACGGCGCAGGTGGTGGAGCAGATCCGCCAACTGTCCAGCGACCTCGACACCGGCGTCGGGCAGGTCGAGCGGACGGGACAGCACCTGGAGAACATTGCCCGTCTGGCGGCCAGTGTCGAGTCCCAGGTCGGAGAAATCGCCCAAGGGGCAGAGACCAACCGTGAACAGCTCGACAGCCTGTTTCACGCCATCGAACAGATGCGCAGCGACCTGGCGGTCAGCGACCAGCAGACTCAACGTCTGGCCCAGGCGGCGGTGCAAATGGAAGGGCAGGCCGAAACCATCAGCGAGCGTCTTGCCGAGGTGGGGCTGGATGACTATCACCAGCGGATCTATGACCTGGCCCGGGAAGGCGCGAGCCAGATCGCAGCGCGTTTCGAGGCGGATATCGACGCCGGTCGAATCAGTCTCGACGATTTGTTCGACCGCAATTACCAGGCCATCCCCGATACCAGTCCGGCCAAGTACCAGACGCGTTTCGACCGCTACACCGATCAGGTCTTGCCAACCATCCAGGAACCGTTGTTACCGCGTCACGAAGGATTGGTGTTCGCCATCGCCTGCACCCAGCAGGGTTATGTGCCGACCCACAACCAAGCGTTCAGCCAGCCGCTGACGGGCGACGCGCAACTCGATGCCTTGCAGAGCCGGACCAAACGCAAGTTCGCTGACCGCACCGGGATCCGCTGTGGCAGCCATCAGAAGGCCGTGCTGCTGCAAACCTATACCCGCGATACCGGAGAGTTGATGCACGATCTTTCGGTGCCGATCATGCTCAGGGGCCGGCATTGGGGCGGTTTGCGCTTGGGCTACAAACCGGAAAAGCCGCGCTAGACCCCCGGGCTGTCGGGCGATTGTTACACATTCTGCAACTAATCTGTGCAGGGTTTTGCTGTTTCCTCGGCGAAAGACTAATTAACATATCTATTAATTAGGTTGCTAATGAAGTTCGGGGGCAGCATGCAAGGCAAAGTTGATGTCGCGGTCATGATCGGCAGCGGAGTACCTGCCAATCTGCGCTCCATGGGACGCAAGGTGTGCTGGGTGGTGTTGCTCAATGGCGAGCGCCGGGGCACGGCGTTCTCCAGTCGCGACGAGGCGGAAGAGTGCAGGGCTGCCTGGTTGGCGCAATTGAACGCCGAAAGACCTGGCAGCCTGCATTGAGGCTGTCAGTGCGTCTGGTGCATGCGCAGGTTCAGGTCGTCGACCACCCGCGCCCAGTCTGCGTCTTCGCGTAATTGTTCCTTGAGGAAGCCGGCCTGTTGCGGTGACCAGAACTCGGCGTCAATGAGTTTCTTGTTGTCAGGCAGGGTATGGCCGGCAATGAAGTCGTCGATCGCTTTCTGGCTGGAGTCCAGGCCGAGCTGGTCGAACAGGCCTTTCAAGTCGTGTGTCGGTGATTCCATCTTCATCTCCTTGCGGGTCGTCAGTCGGGTCGAGGGGCGAGGCGCGGTACCCTGGCTTCAAGGGCGCCGCACGGGTGGAGTTCGATCACGATATTCAAGCGCAACAGTGAGCATAGACCGCCAACCCGAGAATCAGGCTTTCAGTGCACCCGCATCTACCGCCGCCTTCAGTTCCATGGCCGATTCCTGGGCCGCAATGGCGGCGACATCCGGGGTTTTGAACCAGCGATCCTTTTCGACCTGATGATACGTCACGGTCTTTAGCGGTGGTTTGGCACGCATGACAATCACAGCCTGGAATTCGCCGTCGATTTCTCTGGCTTCACCCCGGATAAAAAACTCGCCGATATCAAATTCCGTCACGTTGCAGACTTCCCCTGGAAATACATTGTTGTTGTCAACGTAACCCGATTTTTCCGGATCCGTTTTATTGGGCGGGCAGTATGGCAGCAGTTGCCCGTCGACGGCTGAGATAAGTCGACGGGCAGACCAAACGTCTATGGAAAGGAGCGCGGAGGGCATGTCAACTGTGTGATTCCAGAAGCCGGGCGAGGGCGCAGGCTTCGTTGTGATTGGCTCGGAAACCTCTTACACAGCCTGTAGAAATTTCCTTGATATGAAAGAAGGCAATGCCCGCCATCACCACCTGAAATCTTGGGCGGGCCGGGACATCGGGAAGCGGCTCATGGCGGCGGAACCGTACCGGGGGCGAGTTCGGCGCGGTTTTCGAGTCAGGTACCAAGGGATAGGCAAAGTGGGTCAGCGTGCACATATGAAGTCCTTTTCATTGTTTTACCGACGTATGTACGTCGTTTTGGCTAGTCTCCAAGAGCATCGCTGCTCTAGAATCACCCTCACTGGTGGGTGAATGATGTTTATCTAAAGCAATTTTTTGCGCACGATATGTAGGAAAAGATTTTTTCTTGATGAGATTTTTCCCCGAAGTTGATAGTCCATAATTTTCTGGCAGCAGGAAGGGTGTTTTCCTTCAACCTGTGACGAACGCCAGCCAGGACGATGCGAGTGACGTTTCAGTAGTCTTCTCAAGCTTCGTGATGAATGAGTGCACTACTCATTCAGGACATCAATCCGGGTTCTTTGGCTACACCTTCGGCATTGCCGCTTTTTTGGCTGTGCGTTTATTTTTCGCGCACGGCACCATTTTTCAGATGTGGGGATGTTTCCTTGGCAGTAAGTAATCTCGATATGCATGCGTTGTTCGTGCTGGGCGATTTGCGCGCAAAGCTGGTCAAGCAGTTTCAGTCACGTTTCGTTTACATCACCGAACAGAACGCTGAAGGCATCTACATTGCCGAAATCGACACCGAATCAGCCCTGGTGGTGGACGACAAGCCCGGACTCAAACTCAAGGTCGGCGATCATTTCAGCGCTTCGGTGCTGCCCAGTCGCGAAGGCGGCAAGCTGGACATAAGGTTCCGCGACATCAAGCTGACGGTTTACGGAATTGGCGATTACGCCTTCGTGACCACGGCTGACGGTCAGGGGATCGTGTTCAAGGAAGGGCACAGCGTGGTGACGGTGTTTGCCGCCCATCAACAGTTGCAGGAAGGCCTGACCAAGACCCTGAAAGCCGTGACCGCCAAAGCGGCCAAGTGGCGCAAGGGCGAGCTGGTGACCTTCAAGGCCAGCGAGTGATGACCCAGGCCCGCGCCGGTTTCCACGAGCAGAACCTGGCCAACGCGCAAGACGACGCGCGGCGGCTGTTCGGGCAGAAGACCATTCTGCAGGGAGCCTGGCTGAATTGGGTGGCGTCACAGCTTTACCAGCTGCAACCGGCGCAATACGCCAGCATGGTCAGGCGAGAGCTGATGCGCTTGCAGGAAATTTCCGAAAACTGATCCACGCACCTCGAAAGCGGGAACCTCTACTACAGTCAATGAACTGAGTATTCAGAGGCTTCGCGGTCTGCTGCCAGGCCATCCTGCTATTGCTGTGAACAGCACGAGGTGCAAAAGCATGAACGGATTTCGACGGTTGCTGGCTGCTGTCCTGGCCACTTTCGGTTTGCTGGCGACACCGGCCCCGGCGTTGGCCGCCCAGGCGCCAATCCACTTCGCCGACCTGAACTGGGAAAGCGGCAGCCTGATTACCGATGTCCTGCGCATCATTGTCGAGAAGGGCTACGGGCTGCCGACCGATACCTTGCCGGGCACCACCATCACCCTGGAAACCGCGCTGGCCAACAATGACATCCAGGTCATCGGCGAAGAGTGGGCTGGGCGCAGCCCGGTCTGGGTCAAGGCGGAAGCCGAAGGCAAAGTCGTCAGCCTCGGCGACACGGTCAAGGGCGCTACCGAAGGCTGGTGGGTGCCGGAATATGTGATCAAGGGCGACCCGGCCAAGGGCATCAAGCCGCTGGCGCCGGAGCTGCGCAGCGTCAGCGACCTGCCGCGTTACAAAGACGTGTTCAAGGACCCGGAAGCTCCTAGCAAGGGGCGTTTCCTCAACAGCCCTATCGGTTGGACCTCGGAAGTGGTCAACAAGCAGAAGCTCAAGGCGTATGGTCTGGACGACAGCTACGTGAACTTCCGCAGCGGTTCGGGCGCTGCACTGGATGCAGAGATCAGTTCGTCAATTCATCGTGGCAAGCCGGTACTGTTTTACTACTGGTCGCCCACGCCGTTGCTCGGCCGCTTCAAGCTGATTCAACTCGAAGAGCCGCCGTTCGACGCCGAAGCCTGGAAGACTTTGACTGACGCCGACAACCCCAATCCGCAGCCGACCCGTTCCCTGGCCTCCAAGCTGTCGATCGGTGTGTCCACCCCCTTTCAGAAACAATATCCGCAGATTGCCGAGTTCTTCGCCAAGGTCGACTTTCCGATCGCCCCCCTGAACAAGGCGCTGGCCGAAATGAGCGAGAAACATACTCCGCCGCGTCAGGCTGCGCAGGCGTTCATGAAGGCCCATCCGGATGTCTGGCGGGCCTGGCTGCCCAAGGACGTGGCAGATAAAGTCGCTGCCGGAATGTGAGCGGCCGCCGGTATGAACTTTTGGTCTTGCACTTGCCCGTGCACTACAGCAAAAGCCGGCTAGCCTGTTCTGTTCAAATCCCTTTCAAGGATCTCTGAACCATGACCTTGTTGTTGGCTCAATGGCTGGTGACGATCTTCTCCGTGATCAGTCTGGTGCATGTGTATTGGGCGTTGGGTGGTGAGTGGGCAGCGGTGGCGGTGGTCCCGCAAGTACCGCAGGAGGGCAGCGCACAACTGCGGCCGGCGTTCAAGCCGCGAGGCTGGATCACGCTGGTGGTGGCCGCTTTACTGCTGTCAATAGCCGTGCTGGTGTGCTGGCGGGTGGGTTGGTGGCTGCCACCGTTGCATCACTGGTCGTTGCAGTGGGTGATCAGCGCGATCGCGATTTTGCTGTTTGCCCGGGCCATTGGCGATTCGGAGCTGGTGGGTTTTTTCAAAGAGGTCAAAGGCTCGGAGTTTGCCCGGCTGGACACCTGGGTTTACTCGCCGTTGTGTGTGGTACTGGGGGCCGGGTTGTTGGCGGTGGCCTGGGTTTGAGACAGGCCGGTCCTGATGTATTGACAGGTCTATCGCCTTCGCGGGCAAGCCCGTTCCCACAATTGATCTGCGTACACAGCTCAAAATGTGGGAGCGGGCTTGCTCGCGAAGGGGCCGGTCCGGGCGCTAAAAATCTTTGGTCTAACTGCCGCTCTCGGTTCGACGACTACTCACCTCAGCCGGCACATCATCCCCGGCCATGCGTTTGCGGAACAGCGCCGCCCGGGCCAGCAGCAAGGTGGTCACCGGCACGGTAATCGCCAGCAGGATCGGAATCAGCCAGGCGTGCAGTACCGGCGCGGACTTGAGCGCCGAAAAGTAGATGATCGAAGCCAATGCTATGCACCAGGCCCCGAGCGTCGAGGCCAGGGCCGGCGGGTGCATGCGCTGGAAGTAATCCTTCATGCGCAGCAGGCCCGTGGCGCCGATCAGCGCAAACAGGCTGCCGAGCACCAGCAGGATCGCCACCGGGATTTCCACCCACATCGACAATGGCGCATTCATTCGATCACCTCACCACGCAGCAGGAATTTCGCCAGGGCGAACGAGCCGACGAAACCGAACAGTGCTATCAGCAGCGCCGCCTCGAAGTACGTGTCACTGGCATAACGGATACCCAGCGCCAGCATCATCAGCATCGCGACGATGTACAGGTAGTCCAGCGCCAGGACCCGATCCTGGGCCGACGGCCCCTTGAACAGGCGGATCAGCGTCAGGATCATCGCCAGGGAAAAGAAGAACAGGCTCAGCAGGATCGCGTTCGACAGCAACGGGCTCATTCGAAGATCTCCATCAGCGGACGTTCGTAGGTCGCCTTGAAGTGCTGGATGAACAGCGCCTCGTCGTCCAGGTCGAAGACATGCAACAGCAAAATGCTGCGGTCCAGCGCCAGCTCCGACCAGACCGTACCGGGCACCACCGTGGTGATCATCGACAGCGCGGCCAGGCCGTTGGCATCGCGCAGGTCCAGCGGCACCTTGATGAATTGCGAGCGGGGCGGACGGCGACCGGCATTGAGCACGCTCCAGGCCACGGCAAGGTTGGACACAAGCACATCACGTCCGACCACCAGCACCAGGCGCAGGATCACCCCGGGACGACGGATGCGCACCGGCAGCGGGCGTAGCCTGCGCATCATCAGCGGCGCACAAAACCCCAGCGCCGCCCCCAGCAGCAGATTGCCGGGGCTGATCGACAGATTCAGCAACAGCCACAGCAGCCACAGGGCCAGCGACAGCATCGGTGCCGGAAACAGGCGCTTCATGGCTGCACCTCTTGCGGGGCCGCTGCGGCCGACGGGTTCGGCACGACGCGAGTGTCGAGCACGGCCATCACGTATTGCTGCGGGTTGTACAAGGCGTCGGCGGCGGCCTGGGTGTAGCGCAGCAGTGGATCGGCCTTGAAGGTCAGCGCAATACTCAAACCCAACAGCGCGAAGATCGGCACGCATTCGAAGCGTCGCAGCAGGGGCGAGGGGCGTTCGGCTGGCGTCCAGAAGCGCTGGATACCCAGGCGCGAGAACGCGATCAGCGATGCCAGCCCGGACAAAATCAACAACACCAACAGGCCCCACGCGGCGTTGGAAATCGGTTCGTCGCCGCTGCTGCCAAGGCCGAGCGGATTGAGCAGGGCGCCGATCAGCCCGAGTTTGCCGATAAACCCGGAGAGCGGCGGCATGCCGATGATCAGCAGGGCGCAGGCGATGAAGCTCAGGCCGAGAAACGCCATGGTCCAGGGAATCACCTGGCCGACCACGGCTTTTTGCTCGTCGTCGAGGTTGGTGCCTTTGGGTGGATGCAGAGATTCCAGTGGCCGGGGCAGCAGTTCGGCTTCATCTTCGAGCAGGACTTCGTTGGCCGAGCGCGAGCGCTCGATCAGTTCGGCCAGCAGGAACAGTGCGCTCAGCGCCAGGGTCGAGCTGAACAGATAGAACAGCGCCGCGCCGACCAGGTTCGGCTGGGCGAAACCGATGGTCGACAACAGAATGCCCGCCGACACCAGAATGCTCAGGCTGGCCATGCGCTCCAGGCGTTGCGCGGCGAGGATTGCGATGGCGGCGCAGACGATGGTCGCCATGCCGCCGTAAACCAGCCACTCACCACCAAAGAACGCCGATGCCCCGGCCTCGGCGGAGAACAGCAATGTCCACAGGCGCAGCAAGGTGTAGACGCCCACCTTGGTCATGATCGCGAACATCGCCGCCACCGGCGCGCTGGCCGAGGAATAGGCCGGCACCAGCCAGAAGTTCAGCGGCCACATGCCAGCCTTGGCCAGGAATGCGACGGCCAGAATTCCCGCGCCGGCGTGTAGCAAGCCGCGATCGGCTTCGGACACCAGGGGGATTTTGACCGCCAGGTCGGCCATGTTCAGGGTGCCGGTCACGCCATAGATCAGCGCCGCGCCAATCAGGAACAGCGAAGAGGCCAGCAGGTTGATCGAAATGTAATGCAACCCCGACGACACCCGCGCTCGACCCGAGCCGTGGAGCATCAGCCCGTAGGACGCGGCCAGCAACACCTCGAAGAACACGAACAGGTTGAACAGGTCTGCGGTGAGGAACGCACCGTATAGGCCCATCAACTGGATCTGGAACAGCGCGTGAAAGCTCGAACCGGCGCTGTCCCAGCGTGCCATGGCAAACAGCAGGGCACTGACGCCGATGATGCCGGTCAGCACCAGCATCAGCGCCGACAGGCGATCGACCACCAGCACCAGGCCGAAGGGCACTTGCCAGTTGCTTGGCAGGTACACGCCAATGGAACCGGGCACACCGGTGGTTTGTGTCCATTGCAACAGCGCCACGGCAATGCCCAGCCCGAGCAGGCTGGAGAACAGATTGATCCTGGCCTTGAGCGGCCGGTGCTTCTCGCCGAGCATCAGCATGATCGCGGCGGTCAGCAGCGGCAGCAGAATGGGTGCGACGATCAGGTGGGTCATCGCCATCATTCTTTAGGCTCCCGGCCATCCACATGGTCGGTGCCGGTCAGGCCCCGGGACGCCAGCAGCACCACCAGAAACAGCGCGGTCATGGCGAAGCTGATGACGATCGCGGTCAGCACCAGGGCTTGCGGCAATGGGTCGGTGTAGTGCAACAGATCCTGCGGCACGCCGTCCTTGATGATCGGCTCCTTGCCGATGAACAGGCTGCCCATGCTGAAGATGAACAGATTGACGCCGTAGGAGAGCAGGCACAGGCCCATGACCACCTGGAACGTCCGTGGGCGCAGGATCAGCCAGACGCCCGACGCGGCCAGTACGCCGATGGCGATTGCGATGACTTCTTCCATCAGACGGCTCCCTTGGCGGTAACGGATTTTGGCTGGGCAGCGGTTTTGTGACCCCGCACCGATTGGTGGGCGAGGGCGGTGAGGATCAACAGGGTCGAGCCAACTACCACGCCATACACACCGATGTCGAAGAACAGCGCGCTGGCCAGGTGAATGTCACCCAGCAGCGGCAACGAGAAATGCCAGGTGTGGGTGGTCAGGAACGGATAACCGACCACCATCGCACCCAGGCCGGTGGCCGTGGCGAACAGCAGCCCGGTGCCCATCCAGCGCAGCGGCCGCAGGCTCATTTGCGCCTCGACCCACTGCGTGCCGGCGACCATGTATTGCAGGATGAACGCCACCGACATCACCAGCCCGGCGACAAAGCCGCCGCCCGGTTGATTGTGCCCGCGCATGAACAGGTAGAACGACACCACCAGCGCCACCGGTAACAGCAGGCGCACCAGCACCGCCGGCACCATCATGAAACCGAGCGCGGTGTCGCTGGCGTGACGCGGGTTGACCAGGTCGGTGACCACGTCCGGTGCGAGCAAGCGTTGCTGGGCCGGCAGTTGCAGGCTTTCTTTCGGCGGACGGAAGCGTCGCAGCAGGGCGTACACGGTCAGGGCCACGGCCGCCAGCACGGTGATTTCACCGAGGGTGTCGAAACCACGGAAGTCCACCAGCATCACGTTGACCACGTTGCTGCCGCCGCCTTCGGGCAAGGCGCGACTCAGGTAGAAGGAGGAGATGTCGTTGGGGGTCTGGCGCGTCAGCATGGCGTAGGCCAGCAATGCCATGCCGACACCGACCGAGGTCGACAGCAGCAAGTCGCGGATACGCCGCATCCGCGCCCGGCGCAGACTGCCCGGCAACGGCGAGACTTCTTCGATCCGTCGTGGCAGCCAGCGCAGGCCCAGCAGGATCAGTACCGTGGTCACCACTTCGACCGCCAGTTGGGTCAGGGCCAGGTCCGGCGCGGAAAACCAGACGAAGGTGACGCAGGTCATCAGGCCGCAGACGCTGACCATGGTCAGGGCCGCGAGACGGTGATATTTGGCCTGATAGGCCGCGCCCAAGGCGCAGGCGATGGCCAGCAACCACAAGGTGACGAAGACGATCGATCCCGGGATCTTCGGCCGGTCACCCCAGTGCAGGCTGCTGTGCAGCATGGGGATCAACCCGGCCAGCACGGCGGCGAGCACCACCAGGAACAACTGCATTTGCAGGCGCCGGGTACCAATGCGGGGCTCCAGGCGACGGGCCAGGCGCATGATGGCGACCAGTGCGTATTCGAACAGGCGCTTGCCGTCCAGGCGACCGATGACGGGCGGGCGGTCGAAATTTCCGCGCTTGAATTGATTGCGCAGCAGCAGATAGAGCACGGTACCGCAGGACAATGCGATCAGGCTCATGATCATCGGCGCGTTCAGGCCGTGCCAGATGGCCAGGCTGTACTCGGG
>NZ_JBGLYV010000129.1:0-14403 GCF_047304225.1 Pseudomonas sp. Pseusp3
GTGTCAGGCAACATCGATGTTGAATGTACCGACGCCTTCGCGAGCAAGCCCGCTCCCACAGGTGATCTCGCCGTTCTGACATCAGGAGTTCCCCCTATGCAACGCATCGACCACCAGCTTCCCTGGAGCCACCTGGGCACAGAGCGCACCCTCAGCGTGTTCCGTTATGGCGCGGGCCCGCGCAAGGTGTACATCCAGGCCAGCCTGCACGCTGACGAACTGCCGGGCATGCGCACGGCCTGGGAGTTGAAGAAACGCCTGGCCGAACTTGAACGACAGGGACAATTGAACGGTGTGATCGAACTGGTGCCGGTGGCCAATCCCATTGGCCTCGATCAGCACCTGCAAGGCAGCCACATGGGGCGTTTCGAGCTGGGCAGCGGCAAGAACTTCAACCGCTCGTTCGTTGAGCTCAGTGTGCCGGTGGCCGAGTTGATCGGTGATCGCCTCGGCAACGATGCCCAGGCCAACATCGCGCTGATTCGCCAGACCATGGGCCAGGTCCTCGGCGACTTGCCGGCAGCGACATCGCAGCTCGAAGCGATGCACCGCCTGTTGCTGCGCCATGCCTGCGACGCCGACATCACCCTCGACCTGCATTGCGATTTCATTGCTGCGATTCACCTCTACGCCTTGCCGCAGCACTGGCCACAATGGCAATCCCTGGCGGCGCGCTTGAAGGCTGGCGTGGCGTTGTTGTGCGAAGACTCCGGCGGCAGCTCGTTCGATGAGTCCTGTTCTTCGCCATGGTTGCGTCTGGCCAGGGCGTTCCCGGCGGCGGCGATTCCACCGGCGAACCTGGCGACCACGCTGGAGCTGGGCAGCATGGGTGATACCCGCGTCGACCAGGCCCAGGCCAATTGCGAGGCCATTCTCGGGTTCCTCGCCGAGCAGGGCTTCATCTCCGGCAGCTGGCCGGCGGCACCGGACGAATGCTGTGAAGGCATGCCGTTCGAAGGCACCCAATACCTGTTCGCACCGCACCACGGCGTGGTCAGTTTCTTGCGTGAAGCCGGGGAATGGGTGGAGAAGGGCGATGCGCTGTTCGAGGTGGTCGATCCGTTGAACGACAAGGTCACCACCGTGCAGGCCGGTACCAGCGGTGTGCTGTTTGCCATCGACCGTGGGCGCTACACCCAGCCCGGCACCTGGCAGGCGAAAGTCGCCGGGCGCGAGCCGATTCGGGTGGGGAAGTTGATCAACGACTGATCCGGGAATTTTTGCCGACTGTTCGGGCCTCTTCGCGAGCAAGCCCGCTCCCACACTGGATCTTCAGTGAACACAGAATAGGTGTGCAACGACGATCCAGTGTGGGAGCGGGCTTGCTCGCGAAGGCGGCATCAGACACACCCGAGATGTTCCTGTCTGATTCTCAGTGTTAGGCTCTTCCCCGAATCCTGCATTCCGTGAAGGAAGACCCATGTTGAAGATTCTCGCGCTGCTCACGCTGTTGGCATCCACTGTCGTTCACGCCCAAACCCCGCTGCAAACCGACTTGCCGCTCAAGTACCTGGAGCAGGCCAATGCCGATTCGAACCATCAACCCCTGGTGATTTTCCTCCACGGTTACGGCAGTAACGAGCAGGATCTGTTCGGCATCAAGGATGACTTGCCTGCGTCCTACACCTACCTGTCGGTGCGGGCACCTTTGGTGATGGAGGCGGGCAGCTATCAGTGGTTTCGCAAGAAGGGCGAAGGGGCCTACAACGGTGAGACCGATGATCTGAAGTCCAGTGGCCAGGTGCTGCTGGATTTTGTCGCACAGGCCACGAAGAAATATCACACCGAACCCGAGAAGGTGTTCCTGGTCGGCTTCAGCCAGGGCGCGATCATGTCCTACGAAGTGGGCCTGCGGCATCCCGAGGCGCTTGGCGGGATCGCTGCGTTGAGCGGGCGGGTTCTGCCGGTGCTCAAGGCCGAGCTCACACCGGATGAAAAACGCCAGTCGCTGGCGATTTTCATCGGTCATGGCGAGCAGGACAAACGCCTTCCCTACAGCGACGGCACGGAAGCCAACAGCCTGTTGCAGAGCGTGTCACTCGAACCCGAGTTTCACGGCTACCCCGGTGTCGGCCATAACATCAGCGCCGAGGAGATACAGGACTTGAGCGCCTGGTTGCAGCGCTTGAACCCCTGAGCCTCATTTTCCGCTGACGATCTGTTTGATCAGGGTTTCGTGGGCCGCCATGTCGCCGGGACGGGAGATCACCTGGATTACCGTCATGCGGGTGCCGGATGCCGCCATCAGCGTGGTGGTAAGGGTCATGCCGCCGCCCTGTGTGGCGGTGCCGTCGACCTGGCGCAGGCCCAATCCGCTTTTCCGGGTCAGGGACTTCTCGCTCAGTTTGTTGTAGTCGGGCAGGGATGTGTGTTGCGCCGAATCGAAGTCGGCCACGGTGCTGTCGAGGAACTGGCCGTCGTTGTCTTTGACACTGATGCCATCGGGCAGGTTGTTTTCCGCGGCTATGACCACGGTCTTGGTCGTCGCGTTGCTGTACAGGGTGCCCGTCGCACCGCCCGGGTTGGCGGGCAGCGGGTTGGCGATGAAACCCTTGGGCAGGTTGAACGTGAACTTGCCGCCGAGCATCGAGACTTGTTGGGCGGGCGCGTTATCGCTGGAAGTGGCCTTGGCGGCCTGCGCATTCAAAGCCCCCAGGCCGGTAGCCGCGGCCAGTAGCAGGACAAGGGCTTTTTTACTCAACAATGACATCGGAATCTCCAGGGATGGGCGCGCGGTGGGGCGCGATCATCCCACGGAGGTTGTGCTGCATTCCAGTGTGCGCTAACGAGCGGTCGCTTTGTGCTTACACCTGGTTTTGCGGGAACAGGTTGCGACGGGTTTCTTCGTCGAATTCGGCCTTGAGCACCAGTTTCTCTTTCAGGCCGTGGGCGCGCAGGGCGGCTGGGCGGGCGCTGATTTCATCGTACAGGCGCTTGACGTTCGGGTACGCCGCCAGACCGCTCTCGCCGAGGATGTAGGGCGCGTAGTTGGCCCAGCCCCACAGGGCCATGTCGGCGATGCTGTAGGTGTCGCCAGCCAGGTACTGAAGCCGGGCCAGGCGCTCGTCGAGGATGCGGTAGTGGCGTTCGACTTCCTTCAAATAGCGGTTTTTCGCGTAAGGCAGATCTTCCGGTGCGTGGTGCAGGAAGTGCACCGCCTGGCCGGAGAACGGCGACAGGCCGGTGCCGATGAACATCAGCCACGAGAGCATTTCGGCCTGGCCGGCAATGGACGTGGGCAGGAAGCGCTGATGTTTCTGCGCCAGGTGCAGCAGGATCGCCTGGGAGTCGAACACGCTGGCATCGCCATCAACCAGTGCGGGTACCTTGGCGTTCGGGTTGATCGCCAGAAAGGCCGGTTGGTGTTGCTCGCCCTTGAAGGTGTCGACGCCGATCAATTCGTAAGGCGTTTGCAGCTCTTCGAGCAGCAGGGCAACTTTCATCGGGTTCGGCGAAGGGTGGAAAAAGAATTTCATGGTGCAGGCCTCAGTCGGGTAGGGGTTGGAACTGAGGCTGATGTTGAAGCATACCCGTTCGATTGACGTGCAGGGTTATTGTTCTAGTCGTGCAAAACTATCGAACGGGTTTCGGTGCTTTGACGGTTCCTTCAGCGTCCGTCGTCGGGCCCACGGGCCGTGCCAGCAAGCGTTTGGTCACACCCAGCATGGCCACCGACACGGCGATGCCCAGGACAAAAGCGTTCATTCCCATCGTCGGCAACGCCAGCGCCAACACCAGGCAGAAGGCGGCGAACGAGTACATGCCGGTGGCGGTGGCGCGCAGCAATGCGGCGGTAAAGGCCGGGCCACGGGTTTGCTGGGAGAACACCGCCATGACGCTGCCCAATACCGGGAACACCGCCAGCACGCCGCTCCAGCGGTCGCCGACGGTGCTGGCCAGCAGCGTCACGACCAGCGTGAGCAATGCACCGGCCACCATGCGCAGCAGGAGCTTGTCGGATTTCGGCACAGGACCACTGGGCACCGGTTGCACGGTTGGGAACAGGTAGGGTGCGGCGAGCAGCGCGCTGGCGGCGGCGCACACCGAAAACACCAGGGATGTCGGGATCAGCGACAGCACAATTGCCACCACCGCCCAGACCGACAGTGAGACCATCAACGCCAGCGGCCATCCGGCCCGTTGTGCGACCTGGGCGTAGGTCACGCAAAACGCAATCATCGCGAACATGGCCGACAGCGCAGCGGTGGCCGATTGCGCAGCGAACGCCTGGCCTTGTTCAAGGGCGAGGAACAACAGAATCGGCCCGACTACCACCGGCAACCCCGATAACCAGCCGGCCACGCTCGGCCCCCAGCGTTTGCCAGCCAGGGAAATCAGCAGCAGGAAGCCTGGGATCACCAGCAGTTTGAGAATCAACACGCGCACGTCTCCGACCTGTGTGAGGTGGCAACGGTAACATTGCGTCGGGTAGATTGCTTTATGTGTGTGCGAGTTTTGTATACAAAAATAAGGCTCGTTCGAAATTTGTACGGAAGGGTCTTTTGCGCCTACGACTTATCCGGGCATCCACAAAGAGGCCAACCCGCCATGAACCATCAACGATCGCTGCTGCGCCATGGCCTGTGGCTACTTGTTTTGCTGAGCTGTCAGGCCCTGGCCAATTGGCAGGAATCGCTGCCCGGCGCGCAAGTCCTCGGCAGTGGCGAGTTTCGCAAGTACGGCTTCGATGTCTACAGCGCGCGGCTCTGGAGTACGTCGCGGCCCTTGGCGAACGATCAGCCGTTTGCCCTGGAGTTGATCTACCAGCGCAGCATTTCCCGTGATGACCTGGTAAGCGCCAGTGTCAGGGAAATCAAGCGGCTCGCCGGTACCGCGATCAGTGCCGGGCAACTGGCGTCCTGGCAGGCGCAGATGCAACAGTCGTTCGTCGATGTGCAGGCTGGCACGCGGCTGACCTGTGTCTATCTGCCAGGGCAGGGCGCGCGGTTTTTCCTCGGCCAGCAGTTGTTGCGTGAAGTGACGGACCTGCAATTCGCCCAGGCATTTTTTGCCATCTGGCTCGATCCGCGAACCAACAACCCCGAGCTGCGCCAGCAGTTGCTGGGTGTGGTGCCCTGAGCCTGTTGATTCTGCGATTTTTGGGGTGACGGATCTGGCCCCTTCGCGGGCAAGCCCGCTCCCACAGGGGATTTGTGACCTCTGATAAACACGCGGGCAAAAAAGAACCCGGTGCAACTTGCGTCACACCGGGTGTTTTTCCAGGCGGCGACGGTTCTTCGTGGGTCCCCGTGCCGTCTGTTGAACGCTGTTGGCTTACGCCCGCTCGAGCGCCAGCGCCACGCCCTGACCACCACCGATACACAGGGTGGCGAGGCCTTTTTTGGCGTCACGCTTGAGCATTTCATGCAGCAGCGTCACCAGCACACGGCAACCCGAGGCACCGATCGGGTGACCCAAGGCGATGGCGCCGCCGTTGACGTTGACCTTGTTCAAGTCCCACTCCAGGTCCTTGGCCACGGCCAGGGATTGTGCGGCGAAGGCTTCGTTGGCTTCAACCAGCTCAAGCTGGTCGATGGACCAGCCTGCCTTGTCCAGGCAGCGGCGAGTGGCCGATACCGGGCCGATGCCCATGATTGCCGGATCGACACCCGCGTTGGCGTAGGCAGCGATTTTCGCCAGTACCGGCAGGCCGAGGGCCTTGGCTTTGTCGGCGCTCATCAGGATCACCGCAGCGGCACCGTCGTTCAGTGACGAAGCGTTGCCGGCTGTCACCGAACCATCCTTCTTGAAGGCCGGCTTGAGCTTGCCCAGGGAGTCGGCGGTAGTGCCGGTCCGTGGCTGCTCGTCGGTGGCGAAGGGCAGTGGATCGCCCTTGCGCTGCGGGATCAGGATCGGTGTGATTTCGTCAACGAAACGCCCGGCTTCGATGGCGGCCACGGCTTTCTGCTGCGAGGCGGCGGCGAACGCGTCCTGCTGCTCGCGGCTCAGGCTGTATTTCTCGGCCAGGTTCTCGGCGGTGATGCCCATGTGGTAGTCGTTGAACGCATCCCACAGGCCATCGCTGATCATGGTGTCGACGATTTGCGCGTGGCCCATGCGCAGGCCGGTGCGGGCACCTGGCATGACGTAGTTGGCCAGGCTCATGTTTTCCTGGCCACCGGCGATGATCACCTCGGCATCGCCGCAGCGAATCGCCTGGGCGCCCAGGTGCAGGGCCTTGAGGCCCGAGCCGCAGACCTTGTTCAAGGTCATGGCCGGTACGGCGAAGGGCAGGCCGGCCTTGATGGCTGCCTGGCGCGCAGGGTTCTGCCCGGCGCCGGCGGTCAGCACCTGGCCCATGATCACTTCATCGACTTGCGCCGGGTCCAGGCCGGTCTGGGCCAGCAGCTGGCGGATTACCGCGGCACCCAGTTCGACGGCGGAGACATTGGCCAGGGAACCCTGGAAGCTGCCGATCGCGGTGCGCGTGGCGGCAACAATGACGACTTCTTGCATGGAATGATTCCTCACTGGGCAGCGAACTGCATTTCCGGTACATGGTCCGGCACGATCAGTTTACCGGCAGTCTTGGCGACGATCTCTTCGACGCTGACACCCGGCGCACGTTCTTTCAGGATGAACGCACCGTTTTCGATTTCCAGGTAAGCCAGGTCAGTCAGCACGCGCTTGATGCACCCGGCGCCGGTCAGCGGCAGGCTGCATTGGGACAGCAGCTTGGATTCACCGTCCTTGGACGCATGGGTCATGATGACGATGATGTTGTCTGCGCCGGCCACCAGGTCCATCGCGCCGCCCATGCCCTTGACCAGTTTGCCGGGGATCATCCACGAGGCGATGTTGCCTTGCACGTCCACTTCAAAGGCGCCCAGCACGGTCAGGTCGACATGACCGCCGCGGATCATCGCGAAGGACTCGGCCGAGGAAAAAATCGAAGCACCGATACGTGCGGTCACGGTTTGTTTGCCGGCGTTGATCATGTCGGCATCGATGGTTTCTTCAGTAGGAAAGGGACCCATGCCCAGCAGGCCGTTTTCCGACTGCAGCATGACTTCCATGCCTTCGGGGATGTAGTTGGCGACCAGGGTCGGAATGCCGATGCCCAGGTTCACGTAGAAGCCGTCCTGCATTTCGCGGGCGACGCGTTGAGCCATTTGTTCGCGGGAAAGTGCCATTGTTGTTATTCCTTCATTCGGTCCGGGGGCAGGGGATCACTTACGCACGGTGCGCTGTTCGATGCGCTTCTCGAACGTGCCGCAGATGATCCGGTCGACGTAGATGCCAGGGGTGTGGATCTGCGCCGGGTCCAGCTCGCCGGGTTCGACGATTTCTTCGACTTCGACCACGGTGATCTTGCCGGCGGTGGCGGCCAGCGGATTGAAGTTCTGCGCGGTGTGGCGATAGATCACGTTACCGAAATGGTCGGCTTTCCAGCCTTTGACGATGGCGAAGTCGCCGGTGATGGACTCTTCCATCAGGTACTTGCGGCCATGGAATTCGCGGACTTCCTTGCCTTCTGCGACCGGAGTGCCGACGCCGGTGGCGGTGAAGAAGGCCGGAATGCCGGCGCCGCCTGCGCGCATTTTTTCCGCGAGGGTGCCTTGCGGGGTCAGGATGACTTCGATTTCGCCCTTGAGCAGTTGCTCTTCGAACAGCTTGTTTTCGCCGACGTAGGAGGCCACCACCTTGCTGATCTGGCGGTCGGTCAGCAGTACGCCCAGGCCGAAACCGTCGACGCCGCAGTTGTTGGAAACTACCGTGAGGTCGCGAGTGCCCTTGCGCTTGATCTCGTTGATCAGGTTCTCCGGAATCCCGCACAGGCCGAAGCCGCCGGCGATCACGGTCATGCCGTCTTCAAGACCTGCCAGAGCTTCCTCATAGGAACTCACGCGCTTGTCGAAACCTGCCATATGCACCTCTTTTATTCTTTGTGGGCGGCTGGCTAGCCGAATGGAGTTGAGTGTCGCGCTGCTTGATTCATTTGTTAAGTTGATTTTTAAGGTTGATTGATAGATAAAACTCAACAAACCGCTGCTCTAAACTTGCAGCTTGAAGCTAGCAGCTTACAACTTGAGCGTAGCGAGATGACCATCAAGCAGATCCGCGCCTTCCTGGCCGTGGCCCAGAGCCTGAGTTTCGCCGTGGCCTGCGAGCGCCTGCACCTGTCGCAGTCGGCCCTGAGCCTGACCATCAAGGCGCTGGAGGAGGGCCTGGGCGGGCGGCTGTTCACCCGCAACACCCGTAACGTCGCGCTGACCGCCGAAGGCGAATCCCTGCTGCCGTTGGCGCGCCGGCTGATTGCTGACTGGGACAATGCCGAGGACGAGATGCGCCAGCGCTTCACCCTGCAACGCGGCCGCGTGACCCTGGCGGCCATGCCATCGTTCGCCGGCAATCTGCTGCCGCCGATCCTCAAGACATTCCGCGCCCGCTATCCGAACGTCAACGTCACGGTCAACGATGTGATCAACGAGCAGGTGCTGGAAATGGTCCGGGATCGGCAGGTGGAACTGGGGGTGGCGTTCGAGCCGACGCAGAGTTCGTCGCTGCAATTCACGCCGTTGTACATCGACCGTTTCGTCGCGGTGGTGCCCCTGGATTCGGCGCTGGCCGGGCTGGATGACATCGATTGGCAGACCCTGCTCAAGGACCCGTTCATTACCTTGCAGCGACCTTCCACCGTGCGGGTAATGTTGGAAGAGCACTTGCAGGCCCGCGGCATGAAGCTGCCGGTGGAGTTTGAAAGCCATCAACTGGCGACGGTCGGGCGCATGGTCGCCAGTGGCCTGGGCGTAAGCGCGGTGCCGGCCTTGTGTGCCGGGCAAATGCGTGAGCTGGGCGCGCGTTGCATCACGTTGCGTGACCCGGTAGTGGAGCGGGCACTTGGGGTGCTGACATTGCCGGGGGGAGAGCTGTCGGCGGCGGCGCAGGCGATGTTTGATGTGCTGAAAGCGGAAAATTTCAGTCACCAACTTACATGAACAAATCAAAATGCCCCTGTGGGATTGGGTCTTGTCAGTTGTTGAGTCGTTCGGCCAGCAGCGGTAAAAGCTGCTCGCACGACCCCTCGATCTTCACATCCAGCATCTCGTCTGCCCGGGTCTTGCCCAGGTTGATCGCAATCAACGGCTTGCCCTGATCCACCACCGCCCGGCACAAGCGAAACGCCGAATAGGCCATCAACGACGAGCCGACCACCAACAGCCCGGCAGCCTGCTCGACGGTGGCCATCGCCCTGGCCGCCGTGGCCTGTGCGACGTTTTCGCCAAAAAACACTACATCCGGCTTCATCCGTTCCCCGGCGCAATGCTGGCAGTGCGGGACCTGGAAGCGTGCCTCGAAAGCCGGGTCGAGCAAGGTGTCGCCGTCCGGCGCCTGTACTGCGTCGACGCCGGCCAGGTACGGGTTCTGTGTTTCCATCAAGCGCTGGATCGAATCGCGCTCGCTGCGCCGGCCGCAATCCAGGCACAACACCCGGTGCAAACTGCCGTGGAGTTCGATCACGTCATGGCTGCCGGCCTGGTCGTGCAGGGTGTCGACGTTCTGGGTGATCAACCCGCTGATCTGGCGCGTGCCTTGCAGACTGGCCAGTGTGTCGTGGGCCACGTTCGGCTGCGCCTGACGCACCCGTGGCCAGCCGAGCATCGCCCGCGCCCAATAGCGTCGCCGGGATTGCGCTGCAGAGAGAAACTCCTGGTACATCATCGGCTGCCGGCCACGGCGCACGCCCTGGTTGTCGCGATAATCCGGGATGCCCGAGGGCGTGCTGATGCCAGCCCCGGTCAGGACCGCGAACGGCGCGTCGGCCATGAGCCGGTGGAGGCGATCGAGCTGTTCGTGGATCAGGTTGTCGAACATGTTGTGCAGGCCTGTAGGAGCGAGCTCGCTCGCGATGGTCGTCAACGATAACACTGTAATCCTGACACCCCGCGGCGTGATCGCGTTTATCGCGAGCAAGCTCGCTCCTACACCTACAGAGATGGCGGGGGGTGTTTATTTACGCGCCTCCAGAATCAGGTTGAACGGCGTTTCGGTGGCCCGGCGAAAGCGCGTGAAACCAGCCTCTGTAAACACTTTGCGCAACCGCGCTTCGCCGGCCTGGGCGCCGAGGCCGAGGCCGACTTCCTGGGACAGCGAGTTCGGCGTGCAAATAAACGTCGAGGCGGCGTAGAACAGGCGTCCGACCGGGTTGACGTTGTCGTCGAGCAAGTCGTTGGCGTAGGGCTCGACCAGCAGCACCGTGCCGTCGTCTTTCAGCGATTCATAAGCATGTCTGGCCGCGCCCACCGGGTCGCCCATGTCGTGCAGGCAGTCGAAGTAGCAGATCAGGTCGTAGTCGTTGCCGGGGTAGCTTTTGGCCGTGCCCTGGAAGAACCGGGCCCGACCGGACACACCGCCTTCTTCGGCCCTTTGGGTGGCGACGGTAATGGAGGGCGCGTGGTAGTCGAAGCCGACGAATCGCGAATCCGCAAACGCCTGGGCCATGATCACCGTCGAGGCGCCATGGCCGCAGCCGATGTCCGCCACTTTGGCCCCGGCTTCCAGTTTGGCCACCACGCCGTCGAGGGCCGGCAACCATTCGGCGACCAAATGGGCTTTGTAACCTGGGCGGAAGAAGCGTTCGGTTCCGCTGAACATGCACGGATGGTGTTCTCCCCAAGGCAGGGCGCCGTTGCCGCGCATGGCGTTGACCAGCTTGTCCTTGTCGTGGAAAAACGACGCGACGACACCGATGCCCCCGGCGATATAGACCGGTGAGTCTTCGATGGCCAAGGCCATGGCTTGCTCTTCGGGCAGGCGGAACTGGCCGTCGTGGTGTTCCATGTAGCCGGAGGCGGCATGGGCGCTGAGCCATTCGCGCAGCAGGCGGGTGTTGCAGCCGGTTTTCGCGGCAAGGGTTTCGGGGGTGATTGGCTGACTGTCGGCCATCGCCCGGTACAGGCCGAGCTCTTCGCCGAGGATGACGTTGGCGAGCATCGCCGCGCCGCCCATGTCGTTCACCAGTTTGCCCATGAAATCGTTGAGTCTGGCCTCGTCCATCACGTGTGCTCCTTCAACGGGATCACGGTCCAGGGGCATTATCTGGCGAGGCGCTCGCCGCTGGGCGGTGGTCGTGGGAATGTGCAGGGCACCAAGCGGGTCCTGTGTGCATACAGTTTAGTTCGGGCCTTGTACTGCGCGGTCTGGCGCGACGAAAGCGACGTTTTCCCTGCGGGCACATGACTCTGTAGGGGGGATGTATCTCACTGTATCTCACCCGCCTTTCGATACAGTCCCGCGCAACTTCAGGCACCAGCCGAACACAGACCCGATACAAACCTGCGATGAACTGTGAAGGCCGTTTTGGCGCCGCTATTGCGTGGCGGCCAAAACTCTTTCCCTGGCCGTCGCAACCGACGGTCGTACGCTCCTGACTCTGTTCCGCGCCTGATGCGGTCAAGGGGATTTCCATGACAACGCTTGTGTCTCAACCCGATCCCAACGTCACACCCGTGGATCGCCTGCGGGTCGATCACTACACCAATGGCATCATCGGCCCAAGCCAGCCGATGCTCGGGCCATTGGCCGACGGCGGCACGCTGATCACCGGTACACCACCGGGCTGTTGGGGGCCAATGATCACGCCAGCCTTCGAGGGCGGGCATGAAGTGACGCAACCGGTGGCGATCGCCGGGGCGCAAATCGGTGATGCGGTGGCCATCAAGATCAAAAGCATGCGCGTGACGTCGCTGGCGACTTCGTCCGGGGTCATGAAATTTGTCGAGGGGCGGTACAACGGCGATCCGTTCGTCTCGAAATTCTGCTCCACCTGTGGCACCGATCATCCCGCCAGCCATGTCGAAGGCATCGGCGCCGAGGCCATTCGCTGCAACCACTGTGGTGCCGAGGTCAGCGCGTTTCGTTTCAGCCACGGTTATGTGATCGTGTTCGATGCGCAGAACCAGGTCAGTCTGACGGTCAATCAGGACATCGCCAATCGTCTGGCGGGTAACGCTTCGGAAATGTCGGCACTGCCGGAGTTCGCTGCCCAGCATTCGATCCTGTCCCTGGCCCGTGCCGACATCCCCGGCGTTGCGGCTCACATGCGGCCGTTTCTCGGCAACATCGGTACCCTGCCATCCCGGGACTTGCCCGACTCCCACAACTGCGCCGACTTCGGCCAGTACCTGATCAATGCGCCGCACCGTTTCGGCATGACCCGCGAAGAACTGCACGCGGCGAAAACCGACGGCCACATGGACACCAACTCGATCCGCGAAGGCTGCGTACTGATTTGCCCGGTGAAAGTTCCCGGTGCCGGGGTGTACATGGGTGACATGCATGCCCAGCAGGGCAACGGCGAAATCGCCGGACACGCCACCGATTGCTCCGGGGAAACCGAAGTGGTGGTGGAAGTGGTGAAGAACCTGACCCTGGAGGGGCCGATCCTGTTGCAAAACCTGGATGACTTGCCGCCGATGGCGCGGCCAATGAGCGCCGGACAAAGGGCAAAAGTCCGTGAACTGGGTGAGCGTTGGGGCCAGCACGAGATCGAACAGAGCGGGCCGATCACCTTCATCGGCAGCGGCGAGAACCTCAATCTGGCGGTGGAAAACGGCCTGCAACGCGCCGCTTCCGTCACCGGCCTGCCTTATGACGAAGTCCTCAACCGCGCCACTATCACCGGCTCGATCGACATCAGTCGCCTGCCGGGCACTGTGCGCGTGACGTTCCTGTGCCCGATGGCGGTGCTCGATCGCATGGGCATCGGCCATCTGGTGCGTGAGAAATACGATCTGGCCTGACAGCCAATGGCGGGTTTGTACCACAGTGTGTATGGACTTGCCGGCGATACAGACGCTGGCATTTTCCGGCACAAGTGAACACAGGCCCGATACACCCCTTCGATTAACTGTGTCTGACGGCGAGCATCCATTCGGTGCTCGCACCCCAGACACCGTTTGAGATCGATATCATGCAGACATCCATTCCCCCTGTAGCCAAGGCCAGCGCAGGGCTTGGCCTGCGTCGCGGTTTACTCAAAGACCTCCAGGCTGCACCGACAGGCGATTTCGACTTTCTGGAAGTCGCCCCGGAAAACTGGATCGGCATCGGCGGCGCCCATGGTGCGGCGTTGCGGGCACTGGCCGAGCGTTATCCGTTGTCCTGTCACGGCCTGTCCCTGTCCCTGGGCGGACCGTCGCCGCTGGACGTCGGGTTCTTGCAGGAAGTCCGGGGTTTTCTCGATCACTACAACGTGCCGCTGTACAGCGAGCATTTGAGCTATTGCAGCGATGACGGCCACCTGTACGACCTGTTGCCGCTGCCGTTTACTGAAGAAGCGGTGCACCACGTCGCCGCGCGGATTCGTCAGTCCCAGGACATCCTGGGTCGGCGTCTGGCGGTGGAAAACGTTTCCTATTACGCCGCTCCCCGACAGGACATGGACGAGGTGACCTTCACCAATGCGGTGTTGCGTGAGGCCGATTGCGACCTGCTGCTGGACGTCAACAATGTCTACGTCAATTCGATCAACCACGGTTTCGATCCCCAGGAATTTCTCGCCGGAATCGATTCGGGGCGGGTGGTGGCCATGCACATTGCCGGGCATTTCGACGAGTCCGATACCTTGAAGATCGACACCCATGGTGCTTCGGTAAAACCGGCGGTGTGGTCGTTGCTGGCCCAGGCGTATGCCCGGTTCGGTGCGCAACCGACCTTGCTGGAGCGCGATTTCAATTTTCCGGCATTCGCCGAACTGGTGGCGGAATTGCAGACCATTCGCCGTTTGCAACAGGAGGGCGTGAGCCGTGGATAAGTCGGGTCTCTTGCATCAGCAAACCACGATGGGCCTGTACCTGCGCGACCCTGAACACAACGCGCCACCCACCGGTATGGACCCGGCGCGGGCACAGGTTTACCGCGATCTGGTGTTCGCCAACCTGTCTTCGCTGCTCAGTGGCACCTTTCCGGTGTTGGTGAAGATTATCGGCAATGAACGCTGGGGTTCGCTGGTGCGGATCTTTTTGCGGGACTACCGGGCCCGCACACCGAAATTTGGTGAAATCGCTGAGGAGTTTGTCGAGTTTCTCGCGAGCGGGCCTGAGGCATTGAGCGATGGGGCGTGGCCGCCGTTCATGGTGGAGCTGGCGCATTACGAGTGGGTGGAAATGGTGTTGCAACAGTCCGATGCGCAGCCGCTGGTTGGTGGTGATGCGGCGTTGTTGCTGGATCGGCCTTTGCAGGTGTCGCCGCTGGCCTGGCCGTTGGCGTATGCCTGGCCGGTGCAGTTGTTGGGGCCCGATTTTCAGCCGGATGCGTTACCTGATCAGCCGACGTTTTTGCTGGTGCGTCGGGCTGAGGACTGGAGTGTGAGGTTTTCCGGGTTGAGTCCGTTGGCGTGGCGGTTGTTGCAGCGGATTGTTGAGTTTCCGGAGTTGACCGGGGGGGCGCAGTTGCAGGGGG
>NZ_JBGLYV010000012.1:0-87146 GCF_047304225.1 Pseudomonas sp. Pseusp3
GCGCTGGCTCGGCCCTCTGGCCGGTATCGCCGCCGGTGGCCTGCTGGCATCCATGTTCATGGGTGGCGGCTTCCAGGGCATGCAGATCTTCGACATCCTGATCATGGCCGTCATCGCGTTCCTGGTCTTCCGCTTTATCGCCGCCCGTCGTCGCAAGCAGCAGGAGCATTACGCTCCGGCCGGCCATGCGCCGATGCAGCGTAAAGCGTTCGAACAAAAGCCGGCCGGCGGTTCCATCTTCGGTGGTTCGGCAGCGCCTGTTGCCGCCCGTCCAGTGATCAATGCTCCAGCCTGGTTCAACGAAAGGAACTTCGTCGAAGCGGCACGCAATCACTTCCAGTCCCTGCAACAGCACTGGGACGCCAACGAAATGGACAAGATCGCCGAATTTGTCACTCCGCAAATGCTGGAATTCCTCAAGCGCGAACGTGCCGACCTGGGCGACGGTTTCCAGTCCACCTACATTGATAACCTCAATGTACAACTGGACGGTGTGGACGATCGCGCCGACAAGACCATCGCCACCCTGACCTTCACTGGCGTGTCGAAAACCTCGCGTTTCGACCAGGGCGAAGTCTTCAGCGAAAGCTGGAACATGGAACGCGCCCAAGGCGAAAACCAGCCTTGGCTGGTGGCCGGTATCCGCCAGAACGGCTGATCCCGCGCAGAACTTCAGCTGCTGTAAACAAAACCCCGGCTTCGGCCGGGGTTTTCTATTTCACGGTTGCATCTATAGCGAGCTACTGTATAAACCGCCCCATATAAACCGCGCCATACAAGCAAGAGGATCCCGGACGTGGAAGAAATCATCGAACAACTGCGTGAAGCCAACGAACCGGTACCGGTCCCCTTGGAACTGCCCGACGAAGACCTGCTGGTCGAAATCGAAGAACAACTGTTCATCGACATTCCGTTCGTCTTCAGAGAGTTTCTGCTGACCGTCAGCGACGTGGTCTACGGTAGCCTGGAACCGGTCACCGTGACCGACCCGCAATCCCACACCTACCTGCCCGACGTTGCCGCCAACGCCTGGGACGCTGGCGTTGATCGCAGCATGATTCCTATCTGCCAAGTCGGTGATGACTACTACCTGGTCGAAGAGGACGGCACCGTGGTGCTTTGGCAGGCCGAAGAAGAGCTGATCGCCGAAGAAACCTGGGAGTCCGTGTGGCACTGGGCGCGGGACGTCTGGCTGGAAAGCTGATCCCACCAACGCCGCAAGGTGGTCAATGCCTGGACGACTCCTTGTGATTGTCGAGGGTTTCCAGCAACGCCACCTGCATCCGCGTGTGCACACGAATGAACCAGCGCCACAGCAGCGCCGCCACGGCGGCCGCGACCACGGCGATCAGTACCAGCAACTTGTTGGTCGGCAGAATACTGGCCGACAAGGCTGCCAGCAGCAAAAAGATCACCAGCAGCGACAGGATCGGGATCACTTCGGAGATCACCCGGCGCACTCGCTGCGTGTGGCGCCCGGCCATCTCTGGCTTAACGCCCATTTCCGCCAGCAACATCGACAGTGCTTTGAGCTTGCGGTACGCCGCAATCAAAAAAGGCAGCGACAACAACAGCGCCCCGCCCCAGATCAATGCCTTCTGCCAGCTCGGGTCGCTGATCCAGCCTTGCAGGTAAGCCGACATACGCTCGGCGAAGAACGCACCTGATAAGAAGATCGCGATTACCAGCGCCAGATTGACTCCCACCTGCAGCAAAATCCTCCGAATCATGGATGCCAGTAACGCGCCCTCACCCTGAGGCTGGATGCTGCGCAGCCATTCGCCGTACATCCCCAACACCCGTCCCAGGCGTTCCGGCATGGCGCCGGCGAGCTTGATAGACAATGGATCAGCCGCGCGGATCAGATAAGGCGTCAGTAAGGTCGTGATCACCGAAACCGCCACAGCCACGGGGTATAGAAAGTTACTGGTGACCTGCAACGTCATGCCGAGTGCCGCAATGATGAAAGAGAACTCGCCAATCTGTGAAAGACCCATCCCGACTCGCAGCGAGGTGCGTCCGTCATTACCGGCGATAAACGCACCAAGGCCACAGGACAACATCTTGCCGAGCACCACGGCTACGGTGATTACGGCGATCGGCCAGGCGTACTGAAGCAGGATCGCCGGATCGAGCATCAGCCCGATGGCTACAAAGAAAATCGCACTGAAAAGATCGCGAACCGGTTCAATCAAGCGCTCGATTTTCAGCAGTTGTCGGGATTCAGCCATGATCGCGCCGATCAGGAACGCCCCGAGGACCATGCTGTATTCAAGCTTGACCACCAGCAGGCAAAAGCCAAAACACAGGCCCAGCACGGTAATCAGCAGCATTTCGTTGCTCTCGAATCTGGCCACGTAGGCCAGCAACCGCGGCACCATCAGAATGCCGATGACCAATGCGACGATCATGAACAGCGACAGTTTGCCGACGGTAGAAAACACTTCGCCGGAGCTGACCGTACCGCTGACGGCGATGCTGGACAGCAATGCGATAATGCCGATACCCAGAATGTCTTCGACGATCAGCACCCCGAATATCAGCTGTGCAAATCGCTCGTTCTTCAACTTCAGATCGTTGAGTGCCTTGACGATGATGGTGGTCGAGGAAATCGCCAGGATCGCACCGAGGAACAGTGAATCCATGGTGTTCCAGTCGAACCAGCGACCAATCTCGTAGCCGATCCAGATCATCAACACGATTTCCAGGAACGCCGCGATGAATGCCGTGGCGCCGACCTTGAACAACTTGCGCAGGCTGAACTCCAGGCCCAGGCAGAACATCAGGAATATCACGCCGAGTTCGGCCAGGGTCTTGATGGTTTGTTCGTCATGGATCAGGCCGAATGGCGGGGTGTGCGGGCCAATGATGAAGCCGGCGACGATATATCCCAGCACCACCGGTTGTTTCAGGCGGTGGAAAACCACGGTGACCACACCTGCGATCAACATGATCACTGCCAGATCCTGAATGAAACTGATGGCATGCATGGTGTGAGACTCCCTGGATGGCATTGCTCGATCCCCGGACGCAGGAAAAGTCTGATCGAACAGAACAAAAATCTGGATTGCGTGTAGGAAATGCCCTTGAAGCAGAGCTTTTTTGCAGGGTAACACCGCGACTTCTGGCAGAAAGGCGGTGCAATATATGGAAACAGATCGATCCGGCGTGACGGCGACTCCGCACCCGGCGTCCCGATAACTGTTGGTTTGAAAAAACCGCTGAGGCACCCGCAGAGGTGCATCCCTCAAACCTGGTCTTGACCCGTGAGAATGCTATGGAACCCGGAAACGCCCAGCTGTCGATGACGGTATTGATGACCCCAGACATGGCCAACTTCTCTGGCAATGTTCACGGCGGCACCCTGCTCAAATACCTCGACGAAGTGGCCTACGCCTGCGCCAGCCGTTATGCCGGCCGCTATGTGGTGACCCTGTCGGTGGACCAGGTCATTTTCCGTGAGCCGATCCATGTCGGCGAACTGGTGACCTTTCTCGCCTCGGTCAACTACACCGGCAACACCTCCATGGAGGTGGGTATCAAAGTGGTGACCGAGAACATCCGCGAGCGCTCGGTGCGTCACACCAACAGTTGCTTCTTCACCATGGTTGCGGTGGATGACCAGCGTAAACCTGCATCGGTACCGCCGCTGCAACCGCAGAACAGCGAAGACAAGCGCCGCTATATGCAGGCCCAGCAGCGTCGGCAGATTCGTCAGGAGCTGGAAAAGCGCTATCAGGAAATCAAGGGCGACGCCTGAGTGTGCCTGGCGGGCTGATGGTGTTCTTTAGATAGCCTTCGCGAGCAAGCCCGCTCCCACAGTTGTCCTGTGTGGGAGCGGGCTTGCTCCGGGCGGCGATCCGACGAATGGTGGCAACGCTGAATCAGAGGCTGATCGAGCTCGCTTCGAACCGCACCCGCGGATGGGCAATCCGGTCCTGAGCCCGAACCAGTTCCAACTCGTAGCTGGCACACGCCTGGGTTTCCAGCAGCACTTCATGCACCGCCGATGCCGCGAACTCGAACGCGGCTACCAGACTGTCTCCCAGCAGCACACGCGCCAGGAACAACCCGGACGTCAGATCGCCCACACCCACCGGCTGACGCGGAAACGCCAGCAACGGGCGCTGCAAATGCCAGCTGCCTTCGGTCGTCACCAGCAGCATCTCGAAGACCTCTGCCGGTTTACCGGGGTAGTCCAGATGCTTGACCAGGACCGCTTTTGGGCCGCGCGCCAACAAAACGCGCGCCATGGCCAGGCAATCGAACAGCGATTGCGGCTTGCGTCCGGAGAAGCTGTCCAGCTCCAGCTGGTTCGGGCACATGAAGTCCGCCACGGCGGCGGCCTCTTCCAACAGAAAATCACCGACTTCCGCCGGAACACTGCAGCCCTTCTCCGGATGCCCCATGACCGGGTCACACAGGTAAAGCGCCTTGGGGTTCATCGACTTGATCCGCGCCACTCCCGTCAGGATCGCCCGGCCCTGGGCCGCACTGCCGAGGTAACCGGAGAGCACCGCATCGCAGTTGCCCAATTCGCCAATCGCCGCGATGCCTTCGACCAGGTCCGGTATCTGCTGCGGTGCCAGCACTTCACCGGCCCACTGACCGTACTGGGTGTGGTTGGAGAATTGCACGGTGTTGAGCGGCCAGACATTCACCCCGACCCGTTGCATCGGGAAAACCGCGGCACTGTTGCCGGCGTGACCGAATACCACGTGGGACTGGATAGCGAGCAAATGCGGAGTACGTTTCATGCGGTGGATTTCCGTAAAACGATTGAAATTCTAGCCGCGCAGTATGCGACTAAACGCAGCCTGTACGACAGACCAGCGACGCAGTTAAGCTGACACTATCTTGTTGGAGCACCCTGTTGATGCTGACCCTTGGAAATATATTCGTGCTGATGCTTTTCGCCACTGCCGGCGCATGGCTTTGGCACAATCACGGCTTGCGCGAACGCGCGCTGGAGCGGGTCAAACAGCACTGCAGCAAACTCGGGATCGAATTGCTGGACGGCAACGTGGCCTTGAAAAGAATAGCGTTCATCCGGGATGCCAGTGGTCGGCGGCGCCTGGCCCGCGTGTACAACTTCGAATTCACCGTGACCGGCGAAACCCGCCACAACGGCACCATCACCCAGTTCGGCGCTCACAGCGCACAGATTGAACTGGCGCCCTACCCGGTTCCATTCGACGAAACCGAACCTCCGGTCGAGGTGGTGAAGCCTCGCGCAGAAGTGATCGAGCTGAGCCAGTGGCGTCAGGAACATACCAAGTGGCGACCTTGAGCCATTAACCCGGTTCGGATCGACACGCTGCAAGCTCACTCTGCAGTCGTTCTGCATTCTGCGGCTCACTGAAAATCAGCTCGATACGCGAATCCTGCCGCCATTCACTGGGCCGCCAGTCCAGCACCGAGTTATCCACCGCATTCACCGAGACCCACCCTTGCACACTGTGGATAACCAGCTTCGCCCGCTGCCAGCCATGGCTTTCCAGCCAGCGGCAGACCAGGGCGGCATCAAACACCTGGCTCGAATGCCAGCGCCAACCGATGCTCCAGCCACCGCCCTGTTCCTGACTCAAGCAGATGGGCAACGCGGGATCAGTCCAGACAGCCGGCATCTGCGCCAATCCCTTGGGCACAACGAAGTTGTCCACACCCTCCAGCGCCTTGGCTTTCAGCCCCGGCAACTCGCTCAAGGGTAAAACCGCCTGTTGCGTCCAGTGCAGAGGAGTCGGCGGCAATTGCCTGGCGATTCGCTGGCGACTTTCTTCTTCGAGACCTTCAGATTTGTTCAGCAGTAACAATCCCGCATGGCTCAGCGCTTGCTGTTGCGCCTGCGGCAGCGGTTTACCTGCAGCAAGCGCCTGGGCGTCCAACACCAGTACACAAGGCTGAACAGCCAACACACCTTGCCACGGCGCTTCGCTCAATTGCCTGAGCAACTGTGCCGGATGCCCCAGCCCTGAGGGCTCGATGAACAGCCGATCCGGCTGTGCCTTGCGCAACAAACGCCCAAGACCAATCTGGAACGGTGCGCCGTTGACGCAACACAAGCAGCCTCCGGCCACTTCGCCCAGTGCGATACCATCTGCATCCCGGGTCAGGAGCGCAGCATCGAGACCGATCTGGCCGAACTCGTTGATCAACACCGCCCAGCGCTCGCCAGCCGGGCGCTGGGCCAGCAGGTGTTTGATCAGGCTGGTCTTGCCGGCGCCCAACGGGCCGGCAATGACATGAGTGGGGATATTCTGCAGCATGGTCGATGATTTCTGAGGAGGTGATGGATGCGGTTGATTGGCTTGTCATTGCTCCTGGCACTCGTTTCAGGCGAGGCACAGGCCCAGGCTTGCGTGGTTCACAGCCAGGCCGAGCGGCTTGATGTCCAGGTTTGCCAGCAGAACCGCAACATCCCGCCAAAACTCTTCGCCGATGGCTTCTGCCAGCCGAACCTGGCGGGGCAGAAAGTCGAGGTCCGGTATGTCGATCAGTGCCCCGGCGGCGCATTTGGTATCTGCAGCAACGCCCGAGTCGCCAATATGCCCTACCGACAGGATATTCACTATTACGGCGTTGCCACTGACACGGCGTATTTACAGCCGTACTGCGAGACTCGCAGCCAAGGCACCTGGCTCAAGCCTTGAAGCACCCATAGAGGATCAGGCAACCTCTTCGTACCAGGGGCCGAATGGATCAGGCAGCAAACGCCAGCCCTCTTCGCCCAACGCCATTTCTTCATCGGTCAGCAGGCATGCGTCCAGTTCGGCCGTGAGCTGCGTAAAGTCGATGTTCTGGCCGATGAATACCAGCTCCTGGCGACAGTCCCCGCTGTCGGCGGACCAGTTTTTCATGATCCCGGCGGTACTTTCCGCGTCCTGCGGCCATTGGTTTTTCGGTACGAAACGCCACCAGCGCCCGGCAAAACCATAGCGCATCAAACCACCGGCCTGGGACCAACTGCCGGCGTCCATGTGCTTGCTCGCCAGCCAGAAGAAGCCCTTGGAGCGCAGCAGCTTGCCGTTGTCCCAAGACCCGTCGATGAAGTTGAAGAAACGCTGCGGGTGGAACGGCCGGCGAGCCCGGTAAGCGCTGGAAGCAATGCCGTATTCTTCGGTTTCCGGCACGTGTTCGCCGCGCAGTTCCTGCAACCATCCCGGTGCCTGGGCCGCCTTTTCGAAGTCAAAACGACCAGTGTTTAGAATCTTATTCAAAGGGATTTCGCCCATTGCCATCGGAATGATTTCCGCTTGGGCGTTGAGCCGTTGAAGTATGGCGATCAGTTCCTCGCGTTCGTGGCTGCTGATCAAGTCGACCTTGCTGAGCAAAATCACATCGGCGAACTCGACCTGCTCAATCAACAGATCGGTGATCGAACGCTCGTCTTCTTCCCCAAGTGTTTCGCCTCGGGAAGCCAGGCTTTCGGCAGCCTGGTAATCGAGCAGGAAGTTCATGCCATCGACCACCGTGACCATGGTGTCCAGACGTGCGATGTCGTTGAGGCTCTGGCCGCTTTCATCGCGGAAGGTGAAGGTTTCCGCCACCGGCAGCGGTTCGGAAATACCGGTGGACTCGATCAGCAGATAGTCGAAGCGACCTTCCCTGGCGAGCTGACTCACTTCCTCCAGCAAATCTTCACGTAACGTACAGCAAATACACCCGTTACTCATTTCCACCAACCGTTCTTCAGCCCGATTAAGACTGACATCACGCTGGACTTCGGTGCCATCGACGTTGATTTCGCTCATATCGTTGACGATGACTGCAACCCGCAAACCATCGCGATTACGTAGTATGTAATTAAGAAGTGTACTTTTTCCGGCACCAAGAAAGCCGGAGAGAACGGTCACGGGGAGTCGATTGGGCATCTGCATATTCCTCACAGGGATGCCCGGTCGCTGTGCCGGGCCTACATAATGTTATACTGTAACAATTCAAATAGACCATCCCCTCTTGCTCAGTAGGGCAAAGGACAGGATGCTGAACGCCGCTCCCCTCGTGAGAAAGCTCATGCGCAACGCCCTTAAACCCGCATTGATAACGCTGTCCCTGCTGGTGGCTGCCGACGCGATGGCCCAGGTCCCGAGCCTGGCCAGGTGCACTCGTAGCGCCAACCTGTTGGCCTGCGTGGATGCGGATGGCAACGCCTACAGCGTCAACACCGCGGGAAGCACGATCTATCTGCGTGGGTTCGAAACGGCCGGCAAACGCTATTGGGTGCAGACCAACAGCCGCTACGGCCAGTTCACGTTCTTCACCGGTATCGCTTCCGATGGCGAGGCGTGGGTTGGCTACAACCAGCGCGTCGGCTGGACCACGATCAACCGGTTTTCCAGCTCCGGCGGCAGCAGCGCCAAGTTCACCTGCAGCCGGATCGCTGGGTGTTAGGCCAGCCTGCTCCACGCGCCTCTGATGCAACGTGGTGATACCCGCCAGGCTGCCAAGTACGGTACTGCCCTGGGCCAACGACTGAGATCACCGCTGAGGCTGGTGCCACGGTGGTCGATGAAGACCTGTTCATGAAAAAGGCATCGTCGATTTAATTGTTATACTATAACATGTCAAATCAACTCCCACGATGGACCTGCTCATGAATGCGCTGACTCTGCCGGATATCGCCACGCAGGCCTCACGCCAAGCCCTGCCACTGGAGTGGGTGGGCATGTGCGGCATTGCTCTTCCTGTTTTGTTTGATGGCCAACGATTGAATGCAAAGGCCGATGCCGGCGTGAGTCTCGACGACGGCAATGCGCGCGGCATTCACATGTCACGGCTCTATCTGGCACTTGAACTGTTGGAGCAGGAAAGCCTTTCACCGGCCTTATTGCGCCGGGTTTTGCAGCGCTTTCTTGAGAGTCATGAAGGGCTGTCCAGCAGCGCTCACTTAACCATTCACGCCGATGTGCTGCTGAAAAGACCGGCGCTGATCAGCCCACTGGCGGGCTGGAAAAGTTATCCGGTGAGCATCGAAGCGCGTTTGAAAAATGCGATGTTCCACGTGGAACTAAAAATCGACCTGCTTTATTCCTCAACCTGTCCGTGTTCTGCGGCCCTTTCTCGACAGCTGATTCAGCAGCAATTCGTCGATGATTTCGCCAACAAACCGCTGCAACACGCTGACGTTTTGGCGTGGCTCGGCTCCACCAACGGCATCGTCGCCACACCTCACAGCCAACGCAGCAGCGCAAAGTTACGCGTACGGCTGGCTGATTTTCTGGATGAGTTGCCTCTGATCGCCGTCATCAACGACGCCGAAGCCGCACTCGGCACAGCCGTTCAAACAGCGGTAAAACGCGCCGACGAACAGGCCTTCGCCCTGGCCAACGGTCAGAACCTGATGTTCTGCGAAGACGCCGCACGCCGTTTGAATCTGGCCCTGAAGCGTTCCACGGGCATTAACGCCTTCCACATTCGCGTGATCCACGCCGAAAGCCTGCACGCCCATGACGCCGTAGCGGAAAGCCGATTCAACTGGGAGGCAGCATGATTGGTTGCCAATCCTTGCGTTGGGGCGCACCGGGACAGCCACTCACGCCGGCGCTGGACTTCGAACTGCCGAAGGGCAGCCTGACCGCCATCATCGGTGCGAACGGGTCCGGTAAAAGCAGCCTGTTGAAGGTCATCGCCGGCCTGCAGAAACCCTTGGCTGGAAAAGTACGGCTGGGTGTTCCACGCAGGGGCGGTGTGTCGTTCCTGCCTCAGCAACAACACCTGGACAGACAATTCCCGATCAGCCTTCAGGCATTGGTCGCTGCCGGTTTCTGGGGCAACAGACAATCAGCGGAAATCCGCAGCCAACGACTGAAAGCCGCCCTCGAAAACTGGTGCCTGAACGGCCTCGAAGATCGCCCCCTGATGGCCCTTTCCGGCGGTGAGTTGCAACGCGCCCTGCTCGCCCGATTGAGCCTGACCGAAGCGCCCTTGCTGTTGCTCGACGAACCCCACGCGGCCCTCGATGAACGCGGCCAGGCATTGCTCTGGAAGCACATACATCAGTGGCACTTCGAAGGCCGGACGCTGGTGGTTGTGTGCCACGACCTCGCCGCTGTCCGCGAGCACATCCCACACACATTGCTGATCAAAGGCAGAGGTTGTGTATTCGGCCCGAGCTCCGAACTGATCCGCCAACAACCTCAATCGCAGGTGGCCTGATGATCGCTGCAACGCATCTCTGGCAACCGTTCCACGAGTTCGTCTTCATGCGTCGGGCGTTGCTCGGTGGTTTGCTCCTGGCGTGCAGCACGGCGCCCTTGGGCGTGTTTCTGATCCTCAGACGCATGAGCCTGATCGGCGATGCCGTCGCCCACGGCATCCTTCCCGGTGCGGCACTGGGCTTCTGGTTTGCCGGATTGAGCCTCCCGGCGTTGACCATCGGTGGCCTCGGTGCCGGCCTGAGTATGGCGGGCCTCGCTGCCTGGATTACCCGACGCACCGGCCTGCGAGAGGATGCCAGCCTCGCGGCGACTTACCCGATTTCCCTGGCCAGTGGCGTGTTGATTCTCGGCATTGCCGGCAAACGCCTGGACCTGTTGCACCTGCTGTTTGGCTCGGCGCTGGCGGTCGATGGCCCCACTTTGACCGGCATGCTTTGGGTCTCGGGCCTGAGTCTGATGGCCATGGCATTGATCTACAGACCGCTGCTGCTCGACACCCTCGACCCACTTTTTCTGCAAACCGTCAGCCGACTTGGCCCACTGGCCCACGGCGTGTTCCTGACACTGGTGGTGTTGAATCTGGTCATTGGTTTTCAGGCGATCGGCGCATTGATGGTGGTCGGCTTGATGATGTTGCCTGCCGCTGCAGCGCGTTTCTGGAGTCGCCGTTTGCCGGTACTGATCGTCGTCGCCGCTTTGCTCGGCAGCCTCTCGGTGTGGCTCGGCCTGTTGATCTCGTTCTACTACTCGCTGCCCAGTGGCCCGGCAATCGTGTTGGTCGCAGGCGCTGGGTATCTGTTGTCCGTGGTATTCGGACCGGTGCACGGCTTGCTGCGCCGCCCGCCTTTGCTCACATCCCAATGAGGTGTTATCCGATGCGCGCTTTACTCGTGCTGCTCAGTTTGATGGTGTCGATGTCGCTGTCTGCTGCTGAAAAACTTCAGGTGGTCACCAGCTTCAGCATCCTTGCCGACATGACCCGTCAGATCGGCAAGGATCACATTCAGATCACCAACATGGTCGGCCCGGACGCGGATGCCCACACGTACGAGCCGACACCGGACGACGCCAAAGCGCTGCTCAAAGCCAGGCTCATCATCAAGAACGGCTTGGGTTTCGAACCCTGGCTGGATCGTCTGGTGACCAGCACCGAGACCCGGGCACCGGTCATCAGCGCGAGCCACGGTGTCATTCCGCGTAGCCTGGATGAAGACGGTGAAACCGTTCCCGACCCGCATGCCTGGCATAACCTGGCAAACACCGAACTGTACATCGCCAACATCACCAAGGCGCTGATCGCCGCTGACCCGGCGAACACCGCCGACTATGAACGCAACAGCCAGGCGTATCTGAAACAGGTCTACGCCCTGCTCGCCGAAGCCAAGGCCAAACTCGGTTCATTGCCAGCGGGCAACCGCAAGATCGTGACGTCCCATGACGCCTTCGGTTATCTCGGCCAAGCCTACGGCATCGAGTTCATGGCACCTCAAGGCCTGTCCACCGAGCGCGAACCTTCGGCCGCCGAGGTGGCCGCACTGATCACCCAGATTCGTCAGGCCAAGGTCAAGGCGGTGTTCATGGAAAACATCAAGGACGCCCGCCTGCTCAAGCAGATCGCCGATGAAAGCGGTGCGCAGATCGGCGGCACGCTGTACTCCGATGCCCTTGCGGCGAGCGGCCCGGCCAGCACCTTCACCGGGTTGTTCGAGTACAACCTCAACACCCTGTACAACGCGTTGAGCAAGCCATGATCCGCAAGAACCCTTCCGGCGATTTACCGCTGATTGCCGAGTCTGCCTACGTCGACAAAACGGCAATCATCTGCGGCAAAGTGGTGATCGGCGAGAACGTGTTCGTCGGCCCCTACGCGGTGATACGCGCTGACGAAGTCGATGACTCGGGCGACATGCAGCCGATCACCATCGGCGCCAATTCGAACATCCAGGACGGCGTGGTGATCCATTCAAAATCCGGTGCGGCGGTGACCATTGGCGAATTCAGTTCCATCGCCCACCGCTCGATCGTGCATGGCCCCTGCACCGTCGGCAATCGAGTGTTCATAGGCTTCAACAGCGTGCTGTTCAACTGCGTGGTCGGTGACGGTTGCGTGGTACGGCACAACTCGGTGGTCGACGGGCGTGACCTGCCTGCGGCCTTCTACGTGCCTTCCACCACGCGGATCGGTCCCAACACCGACCTCTCGCAATATCCGCCGGTGAGCGTCAGTGCCTCGGAGTTTTCCGAAGACGTGGCGCGCACAAACGTCGATCTGGTGCGGGGCTACAAAGCCCTGCAAAACGAGTTCTGACCATGAACAGCGTACTGATTCGCAATGCCCGCGTTGCTGGAACTGGTCGCGGAACAGATTTTGCCGATCACCACACTGGAGGCCAAAACCAGCCATCGTGTCAGTACAAATTGCCTGGCACGACAAACGTCTTAATGACAGAACCCCTACGGTTTATGCGATAACGCTCGTTAGAAGCACCAGAGTACGCCGACCATGATCCAGATCACCCTGCCCGATGGTTCATTGCGTGAGTACGACCAGCCGCTGTCCGTGCACGAGGTGGCCGCCAGCATCGGCCCCGAACTGGCCAGCGCAGCCGTAGCGGGCCGAGTCGATGGTGTACTGGTGGACTGCGAATACATGATCGAGGCGGATGCCCGGGTCAGCATTGTCACCCCCCGGGAGCCGGACGGCCTGGAGATCCTGCGGCGCTCCTGTGCATTGATGCTGGCCATGGCGGTCAAGCAACTCCACCCCCATGCGCAAATGCGCGCGGGAAAGGAATTGGGCGACGGTTTCTTTTACGAGTTTTCAGTCGAGCGACCGCTGACCCCGGCAGACCTGCCCCTCATCGAAGCGCGCATGCAGTCACTGGCAGCGACCAATCACTCGATCCGCCGTCGGCCGCCGCGCGAAGAGGTGCCGCTATACCGCCTGGGGGACACCGAATACCAGAGCCATGGACCGCATGTCCCCACCACCAAAGTCTTGCAGGCGTTTGCCCTCGATCACATCAGCGGAACGTTGCAACAACGGATCTACGGCACATGCTGGTCCAGCCACCAGGAACTGCAGCACTGGCGCGTTCCACCCCACGTGGTCGTCGTGAGCATGGATGACCGCCAGGCGACTTATGCACAAGCGGTGACCGAATCCTTGCGCCAACGGGGTGTGCGTGCCAAGGCCGACCTGCGTAACGAAAAAGTCCGCTACAAGATTCGCCAGCACAGCCAGACCGTGCCGTACCTGGTGGTGGTTGGCGAAAAAGAACAGGCCGGGGGGTTTGTCAGTGTGCGCAGTCGTACGGGGGAGGATTTTGGCCGGATGGCCGTCGAGGCGGCGTGTGAATGGTTGAGTCGGCCGGGGATCTAGGGAGGCTGGATGGACGCTTTCGTCGGATCGCCGCCCGGAGCAAGCCCGCTCCCACACTGGATCTGTGGTGTTCACAAAACCAATGTGTGGGCTTGCTCGCGAAGACGATCCGACGAAGCTTTTAGGCTCTTGGCTTCACCGTGCCGCAGTCCTGACCCAACCAGACGGCGCGGGATTCGAGGCTACCTTTCTGCTGAATGCCGGTGGCGTTGAACGTCCCGTTGACCTTGGTGGTGAATTCGCGATCACTGACGAATGTCGCCACGCCGGCACCCTGGGCTCTCGGGCAACTGAAGCGGAATTTCCACTGATTGCCGGAGCGGTCGGTGATTTCCTGCTTGCAGCCCGACTGCGGATCGGTCAACGGAATGTTATCGGTCCTGACCTGCTCTGGGGTCAGGCACGCCCGGATCCCTTTGCCCCCCATGGTGATGCCCTGCTTTTCCAGCTGTGCGCGCTGCTCAGGGGTCATCTGGCTCTGAAGCTGACCCAGGATCAATTGCAGGTCCGGCATATTCTGCTCATCGACCTTCATGTTGCTCGTGGTCAGCTCCCACAATCCTGGTTGCAGCATTTGCGCGTGAGCCGCCACAGGAAGTGCCAAACCCAGTGCCATGGCCAAACCCAGCAGACGAACGTTCATCGAGTAACTCCTGATCAGTTGTGGCCGTTAGACGTCGGCCACGCGCTTCGGTTCATGGGTCAATTAATTAGCGACATTCTGCACGGAACATGGTCTGTTAAGCACTGAATCTCCAGGAGCAAGGCAGCCCCCATGGATTATTTCGGACCGCATATTTTCGGTTATACCATCGCCCTGCTGCACTCGCTGGGCATGATCGCGGCCATACACGCGGTGTTGACCGTCCGTACCGCCCAAGGCTCGATCGCCTGGGCCCTGTCGCTGTTTTTCATCCCTTACTTCACGCTGATCCCGTACCTGGTGTTCGGCCGCAGCACCTTTGATGGTTACATCAAGGCCCGGCGACAGGCCAACGAGGAAATGCGCAAGGCCGTCTCCGAACTCAACTGGCGCCCCTGGGTGGAAGAAGCACTCACCGCCCGCGCTTCGGCCGCATACGCCTCACTCAGAGCAATGCCCAAGCTCGGAACCATGCCTTGCCTGGCCAATAACGAGATGCGCCTGTTGATCAACGGTCAGTCGACATTCGAGGCCATTTTCGATGCCATCAGCCGGGCGAAGGAAGCCGTGCTGATCCAGTTCTTCATCGTTCACGACGACCGGCTCGGCCAACGCCTGCAATCCCTGCTGTTGAAGAAAGCCGCCGAAGGCGTGGCGATTTACCTGCTATATGACCGAATCGGCAGCCACTCCCTGCCCCACGGCTACGTGCAGGCCTTGCGTGATGGCGGGGTCGAGGTCAAAGCCTTCGCCACCCGAAGTGGCTGGCTCAACCGCTTTCAGGTGAACTTTCGCAACCACCGCAAGATCGTGGTGGTGGACGGCATTCTCGGCTTCGTCGGCGGGCACAACGTCGGTGACGAATACATGGGCGAGAAGCCGCCCCTGGCCCCTTGGCGCGATACCCACGTACAAGTGCGCGGGCCAGTGGTGGCGTGCATGCAGGAGTCTTTCGCCGAAGACTGGTTCTGGGCGGCTCGTGCATTGCCGCCGCTGATCCTGCCCGAGGTTTATCCGGAAGGCGGCGTGCTGTGCCAGTTACTCGCCAGCGGCCCGGCCGATGCCTGCGAAACCTGCTCATTGTTCTTTGTCGAGGCCATCCACGCGGCGACCGAGCGGGTCTGGATTACCAGCCCGTATTTCATCCCCGACGAAGCCGTGTTCGCGGCGTTGCGCCTGGCGGTACTGCGCGGAGTGGATGTGCGCCTGCTGTTACCGTCCCGGCCCGACCACCGAATCGTCTACGCTGCCTCCAGCCTCTACGCCTTCGAAGCAGTGCGCGCCGGTGTGCGGGTATTCCGTTACGAACCCGGGTTCCTGCACCAGAAAGTGGTGTTGATCGACAGCGAAATCAGCGCCATCGGCAGCGCCAACATGGACAACCGTTCGTTCCGGCTGAATTTCGAAGTGATGTTGCTGACCGTCGACAGCGCGTTCGCCGCCGAGGTGGAACAGATGCTCAACGATGACTTTGCCAACGCCCACGAAATCGCCAAAGAAGAAAGCCGGGAGACCCACCGCGTCCAACAGCTCGGCATGCGGGTCGCCCGGCTTATTTCACCGATTCTCTAGAGGTAGATATCGTCCCGGGTCCATGGCAGTTCATGACTGCCATCGGCGTGGGCCTTCACGGCGAGAATCTGGTGCAGGTTGATCCAGCCGCGGGCGAACGCGTAAGCGCAACCGGCCAGGTAGAGCCGCCAGATGCGCAGGACTTGTTCCGGTACGAGTCTGGAGGCCGCTTCGAGGTTGTCTTCCAGGCGTTCGCTCCAGTGATCGAGCGTGCGCGCGTAGTGCAGGCGCAAGCTCTCGACGTCAACGATTTCCAGCCCGGCCTCACTGATCTCGGCAGAGATCATCGACAGGTGTGGCAGCTCGCCATTGGGGAACACATATTTTCCAATGAAGTCACCGGCACCGCGTCCGACCGGACGGCCATCGGTGTATTTGGCGGTGATCCCGTGGTTCATCACCAGGCCGCCGTCTTTCACCGCGCCGAACAGGGTCTTGCAGTACTCGGCAAGATTGGCGTGGCCGACGTGTTCGAACATGCCGACGCTGACCACTTTATCGAAACGGCCATCCTGCGGCAGATCGCGATAGTCGAGCAGTTGCAGTTCGACCAGGTCCTCCAGGCCTTCCGCTTTTACGCGTTCCCGGGCCAGGGCCAACTGCTCCTTGCTGAGGGTGATACCGAACACTTTCGCGCCAAATTCTCGCGCCGCGTAACGAGCCAATCCGCCCCAACCGCAACCCACATCCAGCAGATATTCGCCGGGCTGCAGGCGCAGTTTGCGGCACAAATGACGGAATTTGGCCTGCTGGGCCTGCTCGAGGCTTTCGCTGCCAGTCTCGAAGTAAGCGCAGGAATACGCCATGTCGCTGTCGAGCCACAGCTGATAGAACGCGTTGGAAAGGTCGTAGTGGTAGGAAATCGCCTTGGCATCCATCTCTTTGTCGTGGGCGCTACGAACCGGCTGATTGTCGTCGCCTTCATCCAGCAACGCCTGGCTCCATTCATCGCAGACGCGGATCACATCGCTGATAGAGCCTTCAAGCTCAAGTTTGCCTTCGACAAATGCAGCGCCAAGGGCGTCCAGGCTTGGATGGGTAAACTGGGTGACCATTTGTGGGTCCTTGACCACAATCGTGACACTGGGCGTCGGCCCCAGATTGAATTCATGGCCATCCCAGAGTCTCAGGCGAAGCGGTAATTGCAGATTCTGTAAGGCCGGTGGAAGATGCGCGAGCATGGAGAATCCCCCTTGTTTCAGACGTCTAAACAGAGGGTAGACCATCTTTGAAAAATAGCTGGCTATCTAATTAATAGCCGTTTTCAATGATTCGCGACGCCTACACCTGCCGCCGCGAACGCACAAAATGATGTGCCCTCATCTTCAATGACTACGAACCGCGCGCACAGTTCTAAAAAATTGAAGTCCTCGCGACTACCCGGTTTAGAGCAATCGCCTTCAGGCTTCGTCCTTGAGTTTGAGCAGTGGCTCCTGGAACCGCAGCAAACGACCGGCATTGCCCAACACCAACAGGGTGCTGAGGTTATGCAGCAACGCCGCAATCATCGCCCCGGCAGCGCCAAGCCAGCCGAACGCGGCGAAGGCCACGATCGCCAGGGTCCAGCCCAGTCCGATGATTACATTCACCTGCAACGTCTGACGGCACTGACGACTCAGACGCACACAGGTGCCGAGGCGGCGCAAGTCACTGCCAATCAGCACGATGTCCGCCGATGCCAGGGCGATGTCTGCGCCACCGGCGCCCATGGCCACACCGACCACACCGGCCTTGAGGGCCAGTGAGTCGTTGATGCCATCGCCGACCACCATTGGCCGAAAGCCGCTATCGATCTCCTTGAGCACGCGGTTGAGTTTGTCTTCGGGCAGCGCCTGCGCTTCGACGTCACTGATCCCGACATCCCGGGCGAGCGTTTGCGCGACGCTGTGTCGGTCACCGGTGAGCAACAACTGACGGCCCAACCCCAGGTCACGCAACTCGCTCAAGGCAAACTGCGCCTCGGGTTTAACGCTGTCTGCCAGCAACAGCCACGCGAGGAACTCACCGTTGAGTGCCAGCCCAGCAATCGGGCCGTCATGATCGGGAACCGTTGTTGTGCTGATGCCCAGTTGCGCGAACAACTCTGGCCGGCCGAGTGCCGCTTCGCCCTGCCCGGTCATCGCCACCACGCCCAGGCCTTGGCGCTCATGAATGTCGGAAAGCAGCAGGAAATGCTCCTGGGTCACCAGCCCCGCCAACGCACGGCTGACCGGGTGACTGCTGGCCGAGCCGAGGCTGGCAGCCAGCTTCAGGACATGGCTGCGATCCTCAAGCGGACTGTCGATGGATTGCAGGCGCAAGGTGCCGAAGGTCAGCGTGCCGGTTTTATCGACCACCAGGGAGGTGAGGTCCGCCAACTCTTCAAGGAACGCGGAACTGCGGATCAAAATCCCGTGACGTGCCGCCACTGCCACCCCGGCAATCGCCGTGGCCGGTGCCGACAACACCAGTGCACAAGGACAGGCCGCGACCAACACCGCGAGCATCGCTTGAGCGTTGTTGGTGATGAACCAGGTCACGGCGGCCAGCAGCAACACCAGCACCATATAGCTGCCGGCGTAACGCTCCAGCAGACGAGTGATCGGCGGCTTCGAGCGCTCGGCGTTTTGCATCAGGGCGATGACTTTGCCGAGGGTCGATTCCTGGCCGGTGCGGGTCACTTCGATTCGCAGCAGGCCGTCGAGGTTGATCGCGCCACCGAACACCGACATGCCGACGCCCGCCTCCATCGGTACCGATTCGCCGGTAATGGAGGCGGTGTCCAGACTGGCCTGCCCGGATAGCACCCGGCCATCCGCCGGCACCCGGTCCCCGGCGCGCACCTCGACCAGATCACCAGCCTTGAGCGTGCCGTTGTCGACTTCGATGATGGAGCCATCCGCCTGCACCTTGCGCGCGTGGCTGCGGGTCAGTTTGCCGAGGGCGTGAATCGCCTCCTGGGAGCCGATCACGCTGCGCTCTTCCAGCACGTGGCCGAAAATCATGATGATCGGCAACAACGCTGCGGTCAGCAGATCACCGGTGGCCCAGGCACCCAGCATGGCCAGGGCAATCAATTGATCGGTGATGCCGTGCAGGCTCGGATAACGCAAGCTGTACCAGGCCGAGCGCATGACCGGCACGGCGACCAGCAACGAGGCAAAACCCAGCAGCAGCTGGCTGACACCGGATTGCTCCGGCGCCAGCCATCGCCAGATCAGGCCCAGTGCAAGCAGGCCCAATGCGAGCATGGCCAGGGTCAACTGGCGCGCGGCGCTACGTTGTTCTGCCGAAGACAACATGCTCGGCGCGGTGGCGGTTTGCGCAGTCATTGTGTTGCTCCCTGAATGATCAGGCGGGAATCGTCTTTGGGATCGACAGTCGTGACCGAGCCGGCCTGGCCGAGAATTTTCGGCATCCGCTCGCGATAAATGCGCAGCAGCATTTGCGGGTCAGTCCCCTGCTGTTGTGCCTTGGCCAGGCTCAACACCGTGGCGGTATCAGCCGAGGCTTTGGCCAGTCGTTCGCTCGCCTGGGCATGGGCCACTTGCAGCGTACGGTCGGCTTGCTCGTTGGCGGTCTGCGTCAACTTCTCGGCTTCGGTGCGCGCATTGGCGACGGCTTTATCGGCTTGCTGGCTGGCCGTGAGTACCGCGTTGAAGGCGTTCACCGCAGGGCTGGGCAAACTCGATTGCACATCCTCTCGCGCCACTTCGATCCCCAAGCCTTGTCCTGTTGTCGTGAGTTCGGCCAGCCGTTGATTGATGCCCTGCACCAGATCACCACGCAAGCGCTCACGACGTTCCGCCGCCTGGCTATCGGCGCCGATCAATTCCGGACGAGCGACCAGAATGGTGTCCAGATCCCGCGCGGCCGTGAGCGCTAGCGCGCTGCGGGTCACCAGACGATCCAGAGCCGGCAACACGTGTTCGCCCTGAAGCACGAACGCATAAGGCTCGGTGACTTTGTAAAAAACCCGCACATCGAGTTGAACCACTCCGGCATCACCGGTTAACAGATAGCCGGAACCTGCGAGGGCATCGCTGATGGGCGTGGCAAAACTGGCCACGCGATCTGCCTGCATCGCGGCACCACTGCGCAACAGACTGTCCACTCGCCGCTCGATCACCCGATCCGCCGCCGGCAACAAAATCACCTGTTCGAACGGTTGCGGCCAAGCCAATAACAGCCCGGCATTCTGAATGCGATCCAGCGCGCCGAAATGCAAAACCACGGCGCGATTTTGTGGATCGATCTGCCGCACATTGGAAAACGCCCACGCCAACGCCGCCAACACCGTCACCGCGTACAGGGCAATAAACGCCAATCGCCCGGCCTGAATCCAGGGGCTGCTCAACTCATTTGTTCCACGTGGAACCAAACTCATGGCTGTGATCCGGACTTGTTGTCGAGGCTCGGCGGACCGTCAACCAACACCCGGAACGGTGCGGCGTCGGTGCGCAGAATCAGCTTGGTCCCCGGCGTCACTACCGTGCCCAAGGTGTCGAGCGAGCGCAGCAGGTTGTAGAGCTGTGGCGATCCAGCATAGGCACGCCCATAAATTTGCGCCGCTTCGACCCGTGATTGCGCTTCGATATCCGCCGCTTTCACGGTGGCATCTGCCTGCACAATTCGCGCATCACGCTCGGCGGCAGAACGAATTTGCGCGGCTTCACGCTTGCCGATGGCCGTGCGTTCAGTGGCGATGGTTTCACGCTCGGCGCGCATCCGGTCGACGGTCGCGGTGAGCGTCACCGAAGGCAGCGTCAACCGTTCGATACCGACCTGCAACACGCGCACGCCATAAGTGGTGAGCAGTTGCTGATCGATCTGCTTGCGCAGTTGTGCTTCGAAATCGGCGATGCGCACCTGGCTGGCATCGGTATTCACCAAATTCGCCAGATCAAAACTGCTGGCGGTGGTTTCCAGTGCGGAGCCGACAAAGGTACGAATCTGCCGCGCGGCTTCATCGGGCTGGTTCTGCACCGCGCGCATGAAACGTTGCACATTGTCCGGATCGCCCTGTACCTGCCACGCCACGTAGGCCTGGACGATGATGCGCAAACCGTCCCGGGTACCGACATCCTGCAAACCGCTGGACGTGGTGCGCAACCGCAGATCCACCGGGATCGCCGCCTCGAACGGTGCCGGCCAGCGCCAGCCCAGCCCCGGTTCCAGTAAGACGCGTGAAGGGTTGCCGAAGCGTGTGATCACCGTGGCCTCACCCGAACGCACCTGCACCAGGCTTGCGGCAGCGACCGCAAACGCTACCAGCAATGCAGCCCAACCCATGCGACGCCACGGGAATGGACCGGCCTCCTGCGGATCGCCGTGGTGATGATGGTGATGGCCGTGGTGGTGATGCCCGCCATGGCCGTGATCGTGGCCAGCGTGGTCATCGTGATCGTGAGTATGGGACTGGCTCAATTGGCAGCTCCTGGCTGAGCGGTTTTACGCGACGGCGCAGAGTCAACCGGCAGCGTGAACGTACGGAGGTCGATGGTTGGCGCATTGCTGCTGCCGCCCAGGCGATGATCAAGAACCAGCAACTTGGCGTTGGCCAAACCCTGGGACAATTGACTGAAATACTGCTCCAGCACAAAGGCCTGACCAGCGCTGGCGTAGGCTTTCTGTTCGGCGTTGAATTTCAGGTCTGCCGCTTGGGCGCCAGCATTGATTTCACGAGCACTGGCCGTCGCCTGATCCCGGGCGATGCTGGCCTGCAATTGCGCCTGGTTGGTGGCCTCGGCAGCGGCGCCGCGTTCCCGGGCGATCAGGGCTTGCGCAGCAATCTGCGCTGCTTGCACGCCGTGATAGGCATTGGCTGCACCGGCCGGCGGGTGAATCGCCTCGACCACCGTGGCGAGAATTTCCACGCCGCTGTCGAGTTTTTGCAGGTCAGCCTGGACGGCGCGGCCGATTTCTTCGGCCAGCCCTACCCTGTCCTCGCCAAGCAAACCGTCGAGGGTGCGGGAGGCGAAGTCGTGGACCAGGATTCGGCTGGCGGTGCTGCGAATCAACATCGGCACATCGGCACTGTTATAGGTCGCGGCCAACGCCGCCTCATCGCTGAGGCCAATGCGATAGACGAAGCGCACGTCCATGTTGACGATCTGAAAGCTCTGCTTGTCGGCTCGGCTGCTGGCGATCACCTGCGATTTGTCATTCACATGGCTGGCATCCCACAAGCGGTTGGCAATCGCCGGAGCCGGGCCTTCGGCGGGGTCAGCCTGAGCGGGGGCCGAGGTTTCGCCAACACTGGTGGCCAATTCGTGAACCACGCCATTCTCGATGTTCAATACGCGGCCCAATGGCCACGGCAAACCCATATGCAAACCTGGGCCAAACACCTCAACTGGCTTGCCGAATCGCTCGTAGATGCCACGTCCTTGCAGTGCAATTTCGTGAATGCCGGTCAGCGACCAGCCAACCAGCACAACCACCGCCAGCACCGGCAGGAACGCCCGGCGCATATAAGTGAAAGCCCAGATCTGCCGCAGATCGATGCCGAAGCGGTTATGCAATTCGTGCTGCAACGCCAGCAATGGCTGCGGTGGCCAGCGCAGCATGTCAGCGACAAAACTGCGCGCCAGCAACTCCGGCTCAAGACCTTCGCGGCGCGGGCTGAACAACGACAACACCGCGCGCAGCAACAGTTCTGCCGCCACCAGCCCCGGTAGCAGGCCGATCAACACCGCCAGGCGGACGGGCCATACCGAGGTTTCATCGGCAAACAGCAGACAAAAAGCACCGAGCACCAGGCTGATGATCACCACACGAATCAATTGAGCCAACGTGGCGGCTTCAGGCCATTGCGCGGTGTTTTCCTGCGCCAGATGACGCTCCATCACCAACAGGCCGAAGGCCAACAGCAAGGAGCACGCGGCACCGACGGTGGCCGCCAGGCCCAGTGCTGCCGGGGGTAACGCAAGGTTCCAGGCCTGTTCGACGCCCAATACCGCCAACAATGCCCAACCGCCAAGCCACAGCGTCGGCGCGCCGATTTGCCCGAGCAAGTGCCGGGATTGCTGGCCGATCCGGTCCAGCAAGCGTTCATACCACCCGGCAGGGGCGGCAGGTTCGTCGACAACGACCACCGGCACCACGGGATTCATGGCGCGGGCACGCCACTGGGCCACCCACCAGGCCGATTGCGCACCCGCCATCAACACGACAAACGCCATGCTCAGGTTCAGCAGCAACGCTGGCCACAATGTTTGCGACGTAAACAGCCCGGCAAAAAGCGCCAGCAGCACACCCACCGTCGCGAGTACGCCCGCACCGATGGCGAACTGGCGCAAACGCCGCCCTTGAATGAACGCCTGCTGAAAGCGCGGCAACCCGGCTAACGGCGTTTCATCAACATCGAGATCGACTTGCATACCACCCCAGAGTGTCTTCGTTTACATGGCAATTCGTTACGATATAACGAAAATGGTGAAATTTCCGTATTCAAGCGCGCTATCTAAAATTGCCCAACCTGTCGCTTACCTGAAGCCTTGACCGAAATGCTGCAGAACGCACATATTACGTTCGTAATTTTATTCAGGAACTACTTTTACCGATCTCTTTCCCTTTCGATCCAGGAGTACATCCATGAGCACTTATGACGTCGTGATACTCGGCGGTGGCCCCGGCGGTTACAACGCGGCGATCCGCGCCGGACAACTGGGTCTGAAAGCTGCCTGCGTGGAAGGACGCGCCACACTCGGCGGCACCTGCCTGAACGTCGGCTGCATGCCATCCAAGGCGTTGCTGCATGCCTCCGAACTGTACGACGCGGCCATGGGCGCAGAATTCGCCAATCTGGGGATCGAGGTCAAACCCGTGCTCAACCTCGCCCAGATGATGAAGCAAAAGGATGAAAGCGTTACCGGGCTGACCAAGGGCATCGAGTTTCTTTTCCGCAAAAACAAAGTCGACTGGATCAGAGGCTGGGGCCACATCGACGGACCGGGCAAAGTCACGGTGACCGATAGTGCCGGCGGCAAGACCGAACTGAGCGCCAGGGACATCATCATCGCCACCGGTTCCGAGCCCACTCCCCTGCCTGGCGTGGACATCGATAACAAACGCATCCTCGACTCCACCGGTGCCCTCGCGCTGACCGAGGTGCCCAAGCATCTGGTGGTGATCGGCGCCGGCGTGATCGGCCTGGAGCTGGGTTCGGTATGGCGGCGCCTTGGGGCGCAGGTAACGGTGGTCGAGTTTCTCGACCGGATCTGCCCCGGTGTGGATATCGAAGCCGGTAAAACCCTGCAGCGCTCCCTGAGCAAACAAGGCTTGAGTTTCAAACTGAGTTCAAAAGTGACCAGCGCCACCACCTCCGCCACCGGCGTGCAGCTCAGCATCGAGCCTGCCGCGGGCGGTGCCGCCGAATTGCTTGAAGCCGATTACGTGCTGGTGGCCATCGGGCGCCGACCTTATACAAAAGGCCTGGGCCTGGAGAACGTCGGCCTCGCCACGGACAAGCGCGGCATGCTCGCCAACAAGGGGCATCGCACCGAAGCCGTCGGGGTCTGGGTGATTGGTGACGTGACCTCCGGCCCCATGCTCGCCCACAAGGCCGAGGACGAAGCCATGGCCTGCGTCGAGCAGATGGTCGGCAAGGCTGGCGAGGTCAATTACAACCTGATCCCCAGTGTGGTTTACACCAAACCGGAGCTGGCCAGCGTCGGCAAGACCGAAGAGCAACTCAAGGCTGAAGGCCGGGCGTACAAGGTCGGCAAGTTTCCCTTTACCGCCAACAGTCGGGCGAAGATCAACCACGAAACCGAAGGCTTCGCCAAAGTGCTGGCCGATGAGCGCACCGACGAAGTCCTCGGTGTGCATCTGGTCGGCCCGAGCGTCAGTGAAATGATTGGTGAGTATTGCGTGGCCATGGAGTTCAGTGCCTCGGCCGAGGACATCGCCCTGACCTGCCACCCACACCCGACCCGCTCCGAGGCCTTGCGTCAGGCGGCGATGAATGTGGAGGGGATGGCGACACAGATGTAAGACTTGAAGAGTTGCAGTGACTGATTTATCGCCTTCGCGAGCAAGCCCGCTCCCACAGGTACAGCGTAAACCTTGTGGGAGCAGGCTTGCTCGCGAAGGAAGGCAACTCGGTCTAAAGCGGCAAATGCTCCAACGGCAACGCCCCCGGCGCCTTCACCGTGTGAATCGCAAAGTTGCTGCGGATGTCGCTCACACCCGGCAGCTTCAACAAGCGCCCGGTGAGAAACCGGTCATAGGCACGCAAGTCCGGCACCACCACCTGCAGCAGAAAATCCGACTCCCCTGACACCAGAAACGCCGAAATGACCTCGGGCAATGCCGTCACCGCCAGGCGAAAGGCTTCGGCTTGTTCGTCGTTATGACGCTCGACCTTGACCCCGACAAACACCGTCAGCCCCAACCCCACCTCATCGCGATCCAGATTGGCCTGGTAGCCGCGAATAACCCCCGCCTCTTCAAGCATCCGCACCCGGCGCAGGCAAGGCGATGCAGACAGGCCGATCTCGTCTGCCAGTTGCACATTGCTCAGGCGGCCATCCCGTTGCAGCGCGGCGAGAATCTTGCGGTCGTAGGCATCGAGTTTCATGGTTTGGCAGATCCTGATGGTTCAAGTGTGAATACATGGCAGATTATGCCAATACAGAAACCGAAAGAAGCTAACAACGCAAGCACCTGCCCCGCCCTCCAGCCCTAGACTGGCACGACCGAATCGACAACGAATGGGGTGCAACATGCAGGGGCTCTGGCTGTTTTTCATGGCGCTGGCGGTGGTCTATCTGTTGCCGGGGCCTGACATGATCCTGCTGTTGCAGACCGGTGCCCGCCAAGGCAAAGGCGCCGCGCTGGCGACGGCCGTGGGGTTGGGCATCGCCCGGGGTTGCCATGTGGCATTGGCGGCGCTGGGGCTGGCGGCACTGTTCAAGGCTGCGCCCTGGACCTTCGATGTGGTGCGCCTGGCAGGCGCCGCGTACTTGCTGTGGATCGGCATTCAATGCCTGCGAACCACGATGCTGCCGAGCTTGACCAGCGCCGACACAACCGGCGAAAAACCGCGCTGGGGCGCAGCCATTCGACGCGGACTGCTGACCAACCTGCTCAACCCCAAGGCACTGTTGTTCTGTTCGGTACTGCTACCGCAATTCATCAACCCACAGGCCGGGCCGGTGCTCGGGCAATTTGCGACGTTGGGCGTGGTGCTGGTCGGTGTCGGTTTTCTGTTCGACAGCGCCTACGCCCTGGTTGGTGCAGCGCTCGGCCGTTGGCTGCAACGCAGCCCCTCAGCCCAGCGCCTGCAACAATGGTTGTTCGGCAGCCTGTTGATTGGTTTCGCCGTCCGGCTGACCTTTGTGCAACAGGCTTGAACCTCACTGCGCCTTGCGGCGGCGATTGAACAACAACAGCGCGGCTGCCGCGACCACCAGTACGCCACCGACCTGTAACGGCGTCTTGTACGGGCGCAAGGCCGAACGCGTAGCGTCGGTGACTTGGGTCACGTAGCGCTTGTCGGCGTTCTCGAAGTCGGGATACGGACACTGGTGGCCGAAATCGGCGGCCCATTCCACGTAAGGCCCTTCTTTGACATAGCGCTGATAAATCGCACTTTGCTCCTCGAGGCTGCTGTTCCACCCCGACGCCTCGCACAGCACCGCCGCAAACGCCTGGCTGGTGTGAGGCAAGTTATCCGCCGCCTTGCTCGCCAACGCCGTGGCCACGAAGCGATAGTGGTAACGCTGATCAGGCCGGGCAGCGCTGGCCTGCTGACGCTTCACTTCGTCATCGGCCACCAAAGGACCGACCTTGAGTTCGGCGTTTTCGAGAACGTAGTTACCGCCGAACGTGGCGTAATCCGGCGCCATTTCATAGCCCAGAATGTCCATGCCCCACTCGCGCGCCGTCCAGGCTGCATTGAACAGCGCTGCGGCGCGACGGGTCGGCCACCAGGCCGAATCAGCCGCCAGACGCTGCTCGCCATACAGCTTGGCCTTGTGCCGCAAGCCGTCATTGTCGAAGTAAGCCAGCGCTTGCTCGTAATGCCCTTCGCGCAACAAACGCCGCCCCAACAAATTGCGCAGGCTCGCCGCCACCGGCAAGGGCACGTAGTTGTCGCGGTCCTGCTGGCTGAGCGGCGGCGGAGCCGGCACTTGGGTGTCGACGTAGTGCTTGAGTTCTTCGAGGGTCAACACGCGCTCGGCCACGGTGGCGGCGTCGAACCAGTAAATGCTTTGGCTGCGATACAACTGATCGAAGGCCTGCAGGTAATCCCCGCGTTGCAAGGCCAGGATCGCACTTTCACCCTCGACACGGCATTTGGGCTGCAGTGTTTCGTAATCGAAGTCCGGGGTCCGTCGCTCGCCCCAGGACTCATTCTGCGGAAAGGCCTGGGCCGCTTTGGCATAGGCTGCGGCGGCCGCGGTTTTATCGCCCTCGCGCACCGCCAGTTTTGCCCGCAGCCACCAGGCCAAACCGCCATCGCCGGCATGTTCGAGGAAAGCCTTGGCACTGGCGTAATCGCCCTGTTGATAATTCATCGCCGCCAGGCGGTCGGCGTTTTCGAGACTGCCACGGGTGCTGTTTTGCAGCAGCTTGATCATCTTCTGTTCATTGGCGGGTTGCTCACCGAACGACCAGCCCAACCGGCTGATCAGCGATGCGGTCACCAATTGCTGCACGGGCTGGCCCTTGAGCAACTCGGCCACTTGATCATCCGGCAGCGTCATCAAGTCCGTCATCAACAGCTTCAGCGAGTCGTAGCCCACCGTGGAGCCTTGCAGATTTTGCGTGGCGTACAGCTCGATGGCGCGGCTCCAGTCGCCGGCGGTGCGCACCACCCGGGCTTCTTCGCCAAGGCTGGCGACACCCAGTTCCAGTGGATCGCTGAAGCCGTCGATGCTCAGTTGCCGGGTTTGCTCAAAGGCCTTGCGGGATTGTTCGAGCAGATCCGGACCTGCATTGGCTTCGGCGCTCATGGCGAACAACGCGCGCCCCAGCGAGTAAGCCGCCCAGGTGCTGCGCGAAGCCCGTTGTTCTGCGGGCAAGGCCAGCACTTGCTTGAAATACCCGGCGGCCAGGGCCGTATCACCCGCGCCAAATGCCACGGCGCCCGCCAGGTACAACCTGAGCTCGGGCGGCAGTTGCGCCCCTTCGGTTTCAACCTGACGGGCATCGGTCAGGCTGCGCAGGTGTTTCACCAACACTTGTTGCTCAGCGGAAAGTCCCGCCTGCTCGGCCTGATCCCGCTGCGCTGCAAGGTCAGGTTCATCGCTGTAGTGGGCGCCAGCGGTGACGTTCTTCAATCCTTTGATGGCGTGGCCGAGGCGGTTGATTTCGAAGCCGAAGTTGCCTTCCGGCAGTTCCGTCAGCGACTGACCTCGGTTGTCCAGCAGACGCATGGGAAAGTCCGGGCCGCACGCCAGCGCCGAACCCAGCGGCAGGCTGAGGCTCAGGCAAAGCAAATGACGCGGCCAGTTACGGGTGAACATTCGAACCTCCTTGATCAATGTGTGCGCAGCGAGCCCAACCAATGGCACGCTGTCCGCCGGCCGGTATTCGACCGTCGCGCAAGCGGGTGAAGGTAAGCAGATCCGGACGCTGTTGCAACGCGTAACCGGCCAGGGCATCAGCCCCCTCACAAGCACTGACGGCCAGTGTCAGGCGTTCGGGCCAGGCGCTGTCAAGATTGCCCTGGTTGCTGATGCCGATGTCATAGAGGCCATTGTCGGCGGAGAGTTTCAGCGTCAATCGACTGTCGAGGACATCACCGCGAGCCACGGCGCGCAAGGTGGTCAGACTCCAGGCCCGGCGGTCGTTGGCCAATGGCAGGCGAAACCAGATCAGGCCCGCCAGATGCTTCGGAGGATCGACCCGCAGTTCGCTGCCGAGGGTGCGCAATGACTGCGGATCGGCCAGTAATTCCCGGCGCAGGCCTTCGCGTTCCACGCTCACTTCGCTTTCCACAACAGGCGCGCCACCCGCCGACGGCAGCAACGCCACGCCATAGGCCGGCAGCGCCAGATAGAAAGGTTTTGTCGTAACGCGGCTCCAGGCCTTCGCCCAATGCCGGGCCTGATCGGCATCAAACAAACCGCGACGCGGATCGCTCACCGCGTGCACCTGCAACACGCTGCTGTCGACTGTGGATAACAACGCCGGCAGTTCGCGACTGTCGAGCCAAGACGGCAATGCGGTGATGCTCAGCGGCAGCGAAGTCGGCAACGCTTCACGCAAATGCACAAGAAATTCGCGGTACGCCGGTAGCCGGGCATTACCCGCATCATGGTCGATTTCCACGCCGGCGAGGTTCAACCCTTGTCCCTGCCAATCGCTGATCACCTGGCGGATTTGCGCTGTAATTTCTTCCTGATCCAGCGCCTTGAGTTGCCCATCCAGGCGAACCACCGCAATCACTGGCCGGCCGTCGCGCTTGAGCATCTGCGAATCCACTCGGGCTCGGCTCCAGCCCGCCTTGGGGAAGGCCTGCAAGGCCAGCACCCGCAACGTCGAAAAGTCTGCACGGCTGTCCCTGAGGGCGGCGTCGTGGGCCGGCGTCCACTGCCGCTGCCAGACGTAGAGTTGCTGATCCAGCGGCGGTGCTTCCTGTCTTTCGCAACCGGTGGTCAGCGCCAGCGCCATCAGCAAGGCGATCGAGCGAGTGAAAAAAACCATTAAAACGCCTGTTCCTGAAATGCAGAAAGGGCCTGTGCGGCCCTTGTTGGTTCTGCCCCTACCCTACCCAGCCATCGACCGACGGGCAATGTTCGCCTGCAATCCTCCTTCAGATATCGAGCACCAGCGGCTGCGTTCCCTGCGCCGGAATCGCACAGCAAATCAGCACTTGTCCGTCATCCGGTACTTCCGCTGGCGGCAGTGGGTAATGCACCTGACCGCTGATCAAGCGCGTCTTGCAGGTGCCGCATGAGCCGCCGCGACAACTGAATTCCGGACGCAGGCCACGGCTTTCCGCCAACTCCAGCAAGCTGCCGCCCTCCGGCTGCCAGCGCGCTTCCTTGGCCGAGCGTTGGAACACCACGGGTATGGACGTGGTAGCGGCTGGCGGTTGCTCGATGACCACTGCATCGGGGTCCGGGCGCCGGCGCAAGGTGGACGGGCCGAAGGTTTCGGCGTGAATCCGCGAATCGCGAATGTCCAGTTCGCGCAGGCCGTCGTACAGCGCCTGGGTAAAACTTCCGGGGCCACAGACGACAAAATCCGGCTGATCGTAGTCCTCGATTGTCAACAGTTCCTTGAGCAGCTCGACGTCGATCCGTCCACGGAGGTCGAAGTCCTCTCCTTGCTTCGCCTCGGCTTCCGGTTGGCTGAGCAACCGCACTACCCGCACCGCGTCACCGGCGTCTTCGAGCAAGCGATCCAGTTCACGGTGAAACGGTTGGTCGGCCAGCGTGCGCGAACTCTGGATAAACCATGTCGGGCGGATACGGCGGGTGCGCAATCCCTGGTAAACCACCTCCCGCAGCATCGACAACAGCGGTGTGATGCCCACCCCGGCCGCCAGCAACACCAATGGCCGACGCTCATGGGGCGCCACGGTGAAATGCCCTTGCGGCGCCCGCGCCTCCAACAGGTCGCCGACACGAATCTGCTCATGCAAATGCGTAGACACCCGCCCGTCACGCTTCACGCTGATGCGGAAAAAATCATCGGACGGTGCGCTCGATAAACTGTACGTGCGAATGTGCACGTCACCGTCAATGTTGAAGCGCAGGGGCAAATGCTGCCCGGCCTGAAACAGTGGCAACCCGGCTCCGTCAGCGGGCTCCAGGTAAATCGAGCGAATGTTGTGGCTTTGCGCTTCAATCCGCACCACCCGCAACGGCCGCCATTGATCGCCCAGGGCCTTGGCCTGCAAACGCGCGGTGGCCTGCTCCCATGTACCAGTGAGCAAACTGGTGGGTGACACACCGTCGAAGCGCCAGCGCAACGCCAGGGCGGCCGGGCGCCGTACGACTTGCTCGACATCGATTGTCCACAGACGCTCGGCTCCCTGGAACGCCTCTACCTGCGGACCCTCCAGGATGATTTCGGTCCGCCCGCTGAGCTGCAGCAAATCACCGCTATTGAAATCGATGAATAACAACCCGGCCCGGGGGTTGAGCAGCAGGTTGCCCAAGGTGTTGAAATGCAGGTTGCCGGCGAAGTCCGGAATGGTCAGGCGATTGCCTTCCACGTGTACAAAACCGCTCTGGCCGCCACGGTGAGATACATCCACCGAGCGCTCGCCATCGACATCCACATAACTGGCAACGAAGAACGTGTCCGCTTCGGCGATCGTGGCCATGGCCGCGTCATCCAGTTCACTGAAATGTTGCGCGATACGCGTCGAAGGGTCGGCCAGTGGCACCGAGTGAAACTGGCGCAACTGAATGTACTGCGGGCAATTGCCGAAGGACTGATCCACCGTCACCGCGAAACCATCGGTTGTCAGGGCACGAACATGCCCATTGATGCGGTTGCGACGGCGGGTATGCAACTCGATGCCCAACAGGCCGATCGCCGAGCCGTCGCTCAACTGCGCAGGATCATCAAGGGCAGGCAGGCTGTGAAATTGCAGCAGGCCCGGTTCTGGTGATTGTGCGAAACCGGGCTGGCCTTCAAGGATACTGGCCCACGGATGACCGTCGGCATCCACCGCTCCGTACAGCATGAACGGCAATTGCTGATAGAACGTGCGGTGCTGATCCGGCATCTCGCTGCGAATCACCTTGCGACCGAACGCCTCCATTCGCTCGGCAACGCCCACATGGGCCTGCAATTGTTTCTCGCCGGCATGCCAGGGTGAACGGTCCATACGGCTTCTCCCCTGCGCCACTGGCGCAGAACGGGGCGGCCCGGCAATTACGGGCCGCGGGCATCAGGCAGTTTTTTGCAAACCGGCGATGGTGCGCGGCATGCCGACAAAACCTGGCAGGGCTTCGATGCGGGCCAGCCAGGCGCGAATGTTGGCGTACTCGTCCAGCGACACATTGCCCTCCGGCGCATGGGCGATGTAGCTGTAGGCCGCGACGTCGGCCACCGTCGGCTCGCTGCCAGCCAGATACGGCGTATCGGCCAGTTCGTGATCGATCACTTTGAGCACGGTGTGGGCGTAGGCAATCACTTCTTCAGCGTTGTAAGGCGCGCCAAACACCGTGATCAGTCTTGCCCGGGCAGGACCGAAGGCAATCGGACCGGCAGCCACCGACAACCAGCGCTGGACCTTGGCGGCGCCCACCGGATCAGTCGGCAGCCAGCGACCGTTGCCGTACTTTTGCGCCAGATAAACCAGGATCGCGTTCGAGTCGGCCAGCACCACGCCCTGGTCATCAATCACCGGAACCTGGCCGAAAGCGTTGAGCGCCAGGAACGCCGATTGCTTGTGTTCGCCCTTGGCGAGGTCAACGAAGATCAACTCGGTCGGCAATTTCAGCAGGGACAGCATCAGCTCGACACGATGAGCGTGGCCGGAACGTGGGAAGTTGTAGAGTTTGATCGCTTGCATGGTCGACACCTCGGGTGAGTGGTGCTGTTCAGGGGAAAGATGGGTCGTATCTTCTACCCTCAACCAAAACAACAGAATCACCAGCAAACGCAATCCATTATTTCACCGGGTGAAATAACTCAACGCTTGAGCGCCGGATGCTCGCGCAGCGTGTTCACCGCAAAGTCAACAAAACTGCGCACCCGGGCCGGTGCTTTACGTCCGCCCTGATAGACCACATGGATGGGTAACGGCGGCAGTTCGAAGTCCGCCAGAATGATTTCCAGCTCTCCGGCAGCCACTTTGCTCGCGACTTGATAAGACAGCACCCGCGTGAAGCCCAACCCCAGGCTGGCTGCCGTGATGGCTGCCTGATTCGCCGTCACCACCAGCCGCGGTTCAGCCCGCACGCTCAAGGTTTCGCCGTCCTCCATGAATGGCCAACTCCGCAACTGGCCTATGGCCGATGTCGCGATGATCGGCGCCTGGGCCAGTTCCTGCGGATGTCTGGGCCGACCATGACTGGCGAGAAACTGTGGCGAGGCGCAGATCACCCGCCGCACGTCCCCCACACGGATCGCATGCTGATTGCTGTCAGGAAGTTCGCCAATGCGGATGGCCACATCGACGCCCTCCTCGACCACGCTCACGATCCGGTCCACCAGCAGCGCGTTGATGCAGACTTCGGGGAATTGCGTCAGGTAACTCACCATCAGCGGCGTGACAAACAGTTCGCCAAACAAAACCGGGGCGGTAATGGTCAGTTGCCCACGTGGATGGATGTGGCTGCCTGCAGCCGAGTCCTCGGCTTCCTGCACCTCGGCGAGAATTCTCCGACAGTCCTCCAGATATCGCTGACCAGCCTCACTCAAATACACGCTGCGCGTCGTGCGCGTAAGCAGTTGGGTGCCAATGCGCTTCTCCAGCGCCGCCACCGCTCGGGTGACACTGGCCGCCGACAGACCCAAACGCCGCGCCGCCGCCGAAAAACCCTGTTCCTGGGCGACGGCAGCGAAGACCTGCATTTCCTGGAAGCGGTCCATGGGCATGTCCTCATTTCAGATAGATAAATCGCAATCGAAGGCCGGAATGTTAAGCGCAGGCGTTCAACCATTTAGTTGGGCACCCGACCATCAAGTAAATCAATGGGCTACTGCACTCTAGCGCCTCCACTGTAAAAACGAAGCGTGTCACAAACCTCAAAGAGCGGCCTGGGGATTATTGATAATTATTGAGGATTATTTTCTTGCGACGGCAGCGACAGTTCGCAATTATCCGGCCCAGCCCGCTGCAACGACTAATGCCTGACAGGGAAAAAGCGCCATTGGCTCGGCTCCCCACGCGTTTCCAGGCAAGGGCTCGTCAGCGGACTCCATCCACTGCAGCGCAATTCCAGCCTGTGCAAACAGGCGGAATATACGACTGCTCCTATACTACAAGCCACCCTGTTACCTATTGAGTCTTAGTAGGTACCTCGTTGAATTTTCCCTACGTGAAATACGGCGTTAGTTGATAACGCCTGGACAGCGGCCCATCGATTCTGCTTTCAAGATTCGCCGAGTAGGGAAGAGTGAACTTCAACTAGCTGGCTAACCTGGTGACAACGCAGGGAGTTCGAAAATGTTGCGCACAAACATTTCCGCAAGAGCACTGTCCGGTGGTTTGCTCGATGTACTGATACGCGCCGGGCTGATTACTGTGCTGGTGCTGTTTTGCTTCCAGATCTTCCACCCATTCCTCAACCTCATGCTCTGGGCGATGATACTGGCCATCACCCTGTATCCGCTGCATGCACTCATCAAGCGCAAGCTGGTCAACAAGGACGGGCATGCCGCCACCCTGATCGTGGTGGTCGCCCTGGCCTTGCTGATGGTGCCGATCTACCTGCTGGGCACTTCGATCAGTGAGTCGGTACAAGGTACTTTGGCGATCCTCAAGTCCGATACGCTGCAGGTGCCGCTCCCCAGCGAAAAAATCGCTTCCCTGCCGCTCATTGGCAAGCCGCTCTATGGCTACTGGATGCAAGCCGCCACCGATATGGGCAGCGTGCTGATGAAACTGATGCCGTACATCAAGTCCGTCGGCCTGACCTTGTTGGGCAAAATGGCCGACGTTGGCGTGGGCTTCCTGTTGTTCATCGGTGCGCTGATCATTGCCGGTGTGCTCATGGCCTATGGCGAAAACGGCGAAAGAAGCGCACTGGCCATCACCTCGCGCCTTTCCGGACCTGAGCGCGGCCCACGCATCACCGAGCTGTGCACGGCAACCATCCGCGCGGTCGCCCAAGGCGTGGTGGGCATCGCGTTTATCCAGATGCTGCTGGTGGGCGTGGGCTTCGTGCTCATGGGCGTCCCCGGTGCCGGCCTGCTGGCGATGGTTGCGCTGTTGATGGGGATCATGCAATTGCCAGTACTGCTGGTGACCCTTCCGGTGATCGCCTATGTCTTCGCCACCGAAGGGACCAGCCTGGCCACCATCGTGTTTTGCATCTACAGCCTGATTGCCGGGATGGCCGACAACGTCCTCAAGCCATTGATGCTCGGTCGTGGCGTCGATGTCCCGATGCCGGTGATTCTGATCGGTGCCCTGGGCGGCATGGTGAGCGGCGGCTTCATCGGTTTGTTCATCGGGCCGGTTGCGCTGGCGGTGGGCTACCAACTGTTCTGGCAATGGGTCCAGGACCAACCGTCTGCCGAGGTACAGAACGAGACACCGCAAATCGAGGCAATCGACGATCAGCGTCCCCTCTGAGGAGTTTGCGCCTGATGCCACGCCCTGCTCGCATCAGCCGGCTGCTGATCTGCGGGACCGTCGTCCTGGGGGGCTGCGTGCAACTGGGTCCGGATTTCCAGTCACCGGCCCAGCCCTGGGTCGAACACTGGAACAGCCCGGCCCTGGAAATCGCCGGGCAAAAGCGCCCACAACCGGATAGCCGCCAATGGTGGCATGTGTTCGACGACCCGGTCCTGGACCACTTGATCGCCGAAGCCGATGCCCACAACGCCGACCTGCAGGTCGCTGGCCTGCGGGTCATGGAGTCCCGCGCGCAATTGGGCATTGCCCTGAGTGGACGCTACCCGCAATTGCAGCAGGCCAGCGCCGACAGCCTGTACGTGAACCGTCGGCAATCGGGCGGTGCCAACCCTCAGGACACGCATTTCTGGCAATACAGCGCCGGCTTCGATATCGGTTGGGAGCTGGATTTCTGGGGGCGCTTCAGCCGTGCCATCGAGTCAGCCGACGCGTCCTGGTTTGCCGCCCAGGCCAACTACGAAAATGTCCTGGTGCTGTTGCACGCGCAACTGGCGCAAACCTACTACGCACTGCGCACCGCCGAGGCGCGCCTGCAGATCGCCCGCAGTAACGCCACCTTGCAAAAACGCAGCTACGAGATCACCGAGCGCCTGTTTAAAAGCGGGGCCGAAGCCGAACTCGATCTGCAACAGGCCAAGACCCAGTACCTGGGCACCCTGAGCACCATCCCGGATTTCGAGAGTCAGGTGGCGAGCTTGCGCAACGCGTTGTCCACCCTGATCGGCCAGCCACCCGGTTCGATCCCTGACCTGGACCGCAACACCGGCGTGGTACCGCTGCTCGATACCGCGGTCCTGCAGGATGTGCCGGCCAACCTGCTGGTGCGGCGCCCCGATGTTCGCGCTGCCGAACTGCAAGTGGCGGCGCAATCGGCGTTGATCGGTGTGGCCGAAACCGACCTGTACCCATCCATCAGCCTGCTGGGCAGCATCGTCTGGTCCGCCAGCTCGCTCAACGGTGCGTCCAATACCCTCGACCTGGTGGCTGGCCCCAGCCTGCGCTGGGACATCTTCGACCATGGCCGGATCACCAACAACGTCCGCGTGCAGGATGCGCGCTTGCAGCAGTTGATCGTTATCTACCAGGACAGCGTGCGCCAGGCAGCACGCGAGGCTGACGATGCAGCGACCGGCCTGATCAAGGCACTGGAACGCGACCGGATCCTCAGCGATGCATCGGTGGCCGCCGAACGGTCGGTGACCCTGGCCAATGCCCAATACCGCGAAGGCTATTCGGACTTCCAGCGTGTGCTGGATGCCCAGCGTGCCCTGTTTGCCCAACAGGATATCTACCTGGTCAACCGTGGCACCGCCGTCAACAGCTTGATCGCCCTGTACAAGGCCCTGGGCGGCGGTTGGTACAGCGACCAGCCGATGCTCGACCCGGCCACCCGCAAACAGATGCAACAACGGACCGATTGGGGCGATCTGCTCGACGAACCGAAGGAAAGTGCCCATGAATGACAGCCAACAACCGGTCGAGAACGCCTCGGTACCTGCCGCTGACCCGGCCAGAAAAGCGATCAACTGGGTCGTGCTGCTGATCATCCTGAGCCTGGTCTGGTACCTGATGGCCGACCGTTACACGCCCTACACGCAACAGGCACGGGTACAGGCCTTCATTGTGCCGGTGGCGGCTGAGGTTTCCGGCCGGGTGACCCAGGTGCACGTGCGCAACAACCAGGACGTCAAGGCCGGCGAATTGCTGTTTGAAGTCAATCCGGAGCAGTACCGGATTGCCGTCGATCGCGCCCGCGCCGACCTCGAATCGACCCGTCGCCAGGTAGGCGCCAACACTGCCGGTGTCGAGTCCAAGCAAGCGTCACTGCGCGCGTCCCAGGCCAATGAGCTCAAGGCACGCCAGGACATCCAGCGGCTCGAACGCCTGTACCGCGAAGATCCGGGCACCATCTCGCTGCGACGCCTGGAAATATCCCGCGCCACCCTGGAAGAGTCCATCAGCCAGGTCGCCGCGGCCAAGGCCGAAGTGCAACGTGCACGCGAACAACAGGGTGGCAACGAAGCAGAGAACGCCCAGTTGCTCAGCGCCGCCAGCAACCTTGAAAAAGCCGAGCTGGACTTGAGCAATACAAAGGTTCACGCGCGTTCGGCCGGCCTGATCACCGATTTGCGCACCGATGTCGGCCAGTTCGCCTCCGCCGGTGCACCGGTGATGACCCTGATCGCCATCCACGATGTGTGGATCAGCGCCGACATGACTGAAAACAACCTGGGAAGTGTCCAGCCCGGAACTCCTGTGTCCATCGTCCTCGACGCCCTGCCGGGGAGAATATTCAAAGGCCATGTACGCAGCGTCGGCTATGGCGTCGAAGTCGGTCAGAGCACCCAGCCGGGCAGCCTGCCGAAAGTGGAGAACAGCCGCGATTGGCTGCGTCCTGCCCAGCGCTTTCCGGTCATCATCGAGTTCGAACCGGGTGAGCTGACCAGTCCACAGGGCATCCGTGCCGGCGGCCAGGCCGAAGTCATGGCGTTCCCGAGTGAAGGTAACCCGCTGAACCTCCTGGGTCGCCTGTTCCTGCGCCTGATGAGCTGGATGTCCTATGCGTATTGAGCGCCCGGCCCTTGTTCAGCGCGCCCTGCGCCTTGGCTTCGGCACGGCGCTGTGCCTGGCGGCGAGCTTCGGCCTGGCCTTGCCTATCCCGTTCCTCGCGCCGATGCTGGCGTTGATGATGCTGGCAGCGATGAACCGACCGTTGCCGTTCAAGGCCAGCCTGGGTCTGATCCTGATCCTGTTGCTGACCACCGGGAGCGGCCTGCTGCTCATTCCCCTGCTGCGTTACTACCCGTTCAGTGGCGTGCTGCTGGTCGGACTGTGTCTGTTCCTGGCATTCGGTTATGGCCTGCGCGGCGGCAACCCGCTGGTGGCGACTTTCCTGGTGGTGGGCCTGACATTGATCAGTGCGGCCGGAACCGCTGAATTCGCCCTGGCGCTTGAGGTGATCGTGGCCCTGGTCAAAGGCCTGTTCCTGGCAGTCTCGACGCTGACCGTCAGCCATTGGCTGTTTCCCGACCCCGCCAGCGCCCCAGCGGCCAAACCCGGCCCAAGCCTTACTCCTGCCGAAAGCGGTTGGCTGGCGCTGCGTGCCACGCTAGTGGTGCTGCCGACTTTCCTGCTGGCCATGGTCGACCCGGCCAGCTACCTGCCGATCATCATGAAAGCCGTCAGCCTCGGCCAACAAAGCTGCGCGACCAGTGCCCGCACCGCTGGCCAGGAATTGCTCGGCTCGACCCTGCTCGGTGGCCTGATGGCGATTGTTTTCTGGTGCGCGCTGAGCCTGTTCGTCAACCTGTGGATGTTTTTTCTGTGGATGTTGCTGTTCGGCCTGCTGGTGGCCAGAAAACTCTACGGCCTGGCCCGGACCCGGCAGCCGCCTGGGTTCTGGCTCAACAGTCTGGCGACCCTGATCATCCTGCTCGGCCAATCGGTACAGGACAGTGCGGCGGGCAAGGATGTCTACACCGCCTTCGCCATCCGCATGGGCCTGTTCATTCTGGTGACCTTGTACGCCTGCGCCATGGTGCATTTGCTCGACACGCGGCGGCAACGGCGCATTATTTCCGCCTAGAAAAAGAAAAACCCCCTGAAAAGGGGGTTTTTCATTGTGGATAACTTATTCCACGGTGACCGACTTCGCCAGGTTACGCGGCTGGTCAACGTCGGTGCCTTTGAGTACGGCAACGTAGTACGACAGCAGCTGCAGCGGGATGGTGTAGAGAATCGGCGACAGGATGTCGTGGATGTGCGGCATGTGCACCACGTGGGTGCCTTCACCGTTGGTCATGCCGGCTTTCTCGTCAGCGAAGACGATCAACTGGCCACCGCGGGCGCGGACTTCCTGGAGGTTGGACTTCAACTTCTCCAGCAGTTCGTTGTTCGGCGCCACGGTCACCACTGGCATGTCGTTATCCACAAGCGCCAACGGGCCGTGTTTCAGCTCGCCGGCCGGATAGGCTTCAGCGTGGATGTAGGAGATTTCCTTGAGCTTGAGTGCCCCTTCCATCGCTACCGGGAACTGCGCGCCACGGCCGAGGAACAGCGTGTGGTGTTTCTCGGCGAACAGTTCGGAGATTTTTTCCACGGTGCTGTCCATGGCCAGCGCCTCGCCCAGACGGGTTGGCAAACGACGCAGTTCTTCGACCAGCGTCGCTTCGACGCCTTTGTCCAGGGTGCCACGAACCTGGCCCAGGGAAAGCGTCAGCAACAACAGGCCAACCAATTGCGTGGTGAAAGCTTTGGTAGATGCCACACCGATTTCGCGACCGGCCTGGGTCAACAGGGTCAGATCCGATTCACGCACCAGCGAGCTGATGCCGACGTTGCAGATCGCCAGGCTGGCGAGGTAACCCAGCTCCTTGGCGTTGCGCAGCGCGGCCAGGGTGTCGGCGGTTTCACCGGACTGGGAAATGGTCACGAACAAGGTGTCTGGCTGCACCACCACCTTGCGGTAGCGGAATTCGCTGGCGACTTCGACCTGGCACGGAATGCCGGCCAGCTCTTCAAGCCAGTAACGCGCGACCATGCCTGCGTGGTAGCTGGTGCCACACGCAACGATCTGTACGTTACGCACTTTGGCGAACAGCTCGGCCGCCTGTGGGCCGAATGCCTGTACCAGCACTTGGTTCTGGCTCAGGCGACCTTCCAGGGTGCGCTGCACCACGGACGGTTGCTCGTGGATTTCCTTGAGCATGAAGTGGCGGAACTCGCCCTTTTCAGCGGCTTCGGCGCCGTCGCGATATTGCACGGCTTCGCGCTCGACGGCCTTGCCGTCAACGTCCCAGATCTGCACGCTGTCGCGGCGGATTTCAGCGATATCGCCTTCTTCCAGGTACATGAAACGGTCGGTGACTTGACGCAGGGCCAACTGGTCGGACGCCAGGAAGTTTTCCCCCATACCCAGGCCGATCACCAGCGGGCTGCCGCTGCGGGCTGCAACCAGGCGATCCGGTTGCTGCGCGCTGATCACTGCCAGGCCGTAAGCACCGTGCAACTCTTTGACGGTCGCCTTGAGGGCCACGGTCAGGTCGCGCAGATCCTTGAGTTTGTGGTTCAGCAGGTGCGCAATGACTTCGGTGTCGGTGTCCGAGGTGAACACGTAACCCAGGGCCTTGAGTTGTTCACGCAGGGCTTCGTGGTTTTCGATGATGCCGTTGTGCACCACTGACAGGTCACCGGAGAAATGCGGGTGTGCATTGCGTTCGCACGGTGCACCGTGGGTGGCCCAGCGCGTGTGGGCGATGCCCAGACGACCGACCAGCGGCTCGGTGGTCAATGCCTGCTCCAGCTCACTGACCTTGCCCGGGCGACGCAGGCGCTCGAGTTTTTCATCGTTGGTGTAGACCGCCACGCCAGCGCTGTCATACCCACGGTATTCGAGGCGTTTCAGGCCTTCGACGAGGATGGCGGTGATGTTACGTTCTGCGACTGCGCCGACAATTCCACACATGCTATTTCTCCTGACTGACAGCCGCGCAAATCAAAGTGATGCCGCGGGCCTGAATCTGATCGCGAGCCTCAAGTGGCAGGCGTTCATCGGTAATAAGGGTATGGACGCTGCTCCAGGGCAGTTCCAGGTTGGGAATCTTGCGGCCGATCTTGTCGGCCTCCACCATCACGACCACTTCGCGGGCGACTTCGGCCATGACCCGGCTCAGTCCGAGCAGTTCGTTGAAGGTGGTTGTACCGCGAAGCAGATCGATGCCATCGGCGCCGATAAACAGCTGGTCGAAATCGTAGGAGCGTAGTACCTGCTCGGCGACCTGCCCCTGAAAGGACTCGGAATGCGGGTCCCAGGTGCCACCGGTCATCAACAGCACCGGTTCGTGCTCAAGTTCGCTCAGGGCATTGGCGACGTGCAGCGAGTTGGTCATCACCACCAGACCGGGTTGCTGCCCGAGTTCCGGGATCATGGAGGCGGTGGTGCTGCCACTGTCGATAATGATGCGCGCATGCTCGCGAATCCGCGCGACGGCGGCACGGGCGATGGCTTGTTTGTACTTGGAAACCGGCTGACCGAGGTCGGCCACCAGTTCCTGAGGCATGGTGATCGCCCCGCCGTAACGACGCAGCAACAGACCATTGCTTTCAAGTGCCGCCAGATCCTTGCGGATCGTAACTTCCGACGTTTCGAAGCGCTTGGCCAACTCATCCACACTGACTTCGCCCTGCTGATTGAGCAAGGCGAGGATGTTGTGACGACGTTGAGGTGTGTTGCGCTTCGACATGAGCTGGTAAGTTTCGATTCGAAAGATAGCGGAAGCAATCAAAACCTATCAGCGAAACTTCGTCAAGCGCAATGCGATAAAAAGAGCTGTGGATAACCCTTTGTAGGAGCGAGCTTGCTCGCGATGGACTTAAGGACGCTGCTTTTGTTCAGACTGACCTCGTCATCGTTGACGTCCATCGCGAGCAAGCTCGCTCCTACACAAGGGAGTTGTGGATAACTCAGCCCTTCTTGATCTTCTCCGGCCGCTTCCAGCCATCGATGTTCTTCTGGCGAGCGCGCCCAATCGCCAACTGGGACTTATCCACAGTCGAGGTAATGGTCGAACCGGCCGCTGTGGTAGCACCGGACTGGATATCCACAGGCGCTACCAACGAGTTGTTGGAACCAATGAACACATCCTCGCCCAACACGGTTTTCCACTTGTTGGCGCCGTCGTAGTTGCAGGTGATGGTGCCGGCACCGATGTTGGTGCGCGCGCCCACTTCGGCATCGCCCAGGTAAGTCAGGTGACCGGCCTTGGCGCCTTCGCCGAGGTGGGCGTTTTTCAGCTCGACGAAGTTACCCACATGCGCGCGGGCTTCGAGCACTGTACCTGGACGCAGACGAGCGAACGGACCGGCATCGCTGGCTTCACCCAGAATGGCACCTTCGATATGGCTGTTGGCCTTGATGACCACGCCTTTGCGCAGGGTACTGTCCTTGATCACGCAGTTCGGGCCGATTACCACGTCATCCTCAATGACGACCTTGCCTTCGAGAATCACGTTGATGTCGATGAGTACGTCGCGCCCGACCGTGACTTCACCACGAATGTCAAAACGAGCCGGATCGCGCAGCGTCACACCTTGAGCCATCAAACGGCGACCGGCGCGCAATTGATAATGCCGCTCCAGTTCGGAAAGCTGCTTGCGGTCGTTGGCGCCCTGCACTTCCATGGCGTCGTGCGGTTGCTCGGTGGCCACCACCAGACCATCGCTCACTGCCATAGCAATGATGTCAGTCAGGTAGTACTCACCCTGGGCGTTGTTGTTGGAGAGACGGCTCATCCAGTCGCCAAGGCGGGCAAAAGGCAGCGCCAGAATGCCGGTATTGCCTTCGGTGATCTGGCGTTCGGCGTCATTGGCATCTTTCTGTTCGACGATGGCCGCAACCTTGCCAGCGGCATCACGAACAATACGGCCGTAACCGGTCGGGTCATCCAGTTCGACGGTCAGCAAGCCCAACTGCTGCGGCCCCACCTGCTTGAGCAGGCGCTGCAGGGTTTCGACTTCGATCAACGGCACATCGCCGTAGAGCACCAGCACGGTGTCGGACTGAATGAACGGCACTGCCTGAGCAACGGCGTGACCGGTGCCCAGCTGTTTATCCTGCAGGACGAAGTTCAGGTCATCCGCCGCCAGGCGTTCGCGTACGGCATCGGCGCCATGGCCGATCACCACATGAATGCGCTGTGGATCAAGTTGCCGGGCGCTGTGGATAACATGACCGAGCATGGAGTTGCCGGCAATCGGGTGCAAAACTTTCGGCAAAGCAGAACGCATACGCGTGCCTTGGCCAGCAGCGAGAATAACGATTTCGAGAGACATGACTGGCTACCAATCCTGGGTGGTCAGCGGCTGCGACCGGGTTGTAAAAATCGGAAAAGAAAAAAGGGTAGCCGAGGCTACCCTTTTTAATCAATCACACAACAAGAGCGGCCTTAGTGGCCGAACTTTTTGCGGATCTGCTGGACGGTGCGCAGCTGAGCTGCAGCCTCGGCCAGACGTGCGGCAGCAGAACCGTAATCGAATTCCGCGCCTCGCTCATGCAGGGCTTTCTCGGCAGCCTTAACGGCTTCCAAAGCTGCGGCTTCGTCCAGGTCGGCAGCACGTTGCACGGTGTCGGCAAGAACCTTGACCATGTTCGGCTGAACCTCGAGGAAACCACCGGAGATGTAATACACCTCCTCTTCCCCGCCCTGCTTGACCAGGCGGATCGGACCTGGCTTCAGATTAGTGATCAGCGGCGCGTGACCCAGGGCGATACCAAGATCACCCAGTGCACCGTGCGCAATCACCATCTCGACCAGACCGGAAAAGATTTCTCCTTCCGCGCTGACGATATCGCAATGGACTGTCATAGCCATCTGATTGCCTCAACCTAAATTAGCGCCCGTTGCCGGGCGCCGGGATTACAGTTTCTTGGCTTTCTCGATCGCTTCTTCGATGCCGCCAACCATGTAGAACGCTTGTTCTGGCAGGTGGTCGTAGTCACCGTTGAGGATGCCTTTGAAGCCAGCAATGGTGTCTTTCAGGGAAACGTATTTACCCGATGCACCGGTGAAGACTTCAGCCACGAAGAACGGCTGCGACAAGAAACGCTGGATCTTACGAGCACGGTTTACCAACTGCTTGTCGGCTTCCGACAGCTCGTCCATACCCAGGATCGCAATGATGTCCTTCAGTTCTTTGTAACGCTGCAGCACGTACTGAACACCGCGAGCGGTTTCGTAGTGGTCGTTGCCGATCACGTTCGGGTCCAGCTGACGCGAAGTCGAGTCCAGTGGGTCTACCGCCGGGTAGATACCCAGGGAAGCGATGTCACGGGACAGAACGACGGTGGCGTCCAAGTGAGCAAACGTGGTCGCTGGCGACGGGTCAGTCAAGTCGTCCGCTGGTACGTATACGGCCTGGATCGAAGTAATCGAACCTTGCTTGGTCGAAGTGATGCGCTCTTGCAGCACGCCCATCTCTTCAGCCAGGGTCGGCTGGTAACCTACTGCCGAAGGCATACGGCCCAGCAGTGCGGATACTTCGGTACCCGCCAGGGTGTAACGATAGATGTTGTCGACGAACAGCAGAACGTCGTTACCTTCGTCACGGAACTTCTCGGCCATGGTCAGGCCAGTCAGGGCTACGCGCAGACGGTTTCCCGGCGGCTCGTTCATCTGACCGTAAACCAGTGCCACTTTGTCCAGAACGTTGGAGTCCTTCATCTCGTGGTAGAAGTCGTTACCCTCACGAGTACGCTCACCCACACCGGCGAACACGGAATAACCGCTGTGCTCGATGGCGATGTTACGGATCAGTTCCATCATGTTTACGGTTTTGCCTACACCGGCACCACCGAACAGACCGACTTTACCGCCCTTGGCGAACGGGCAAACCAGGTCGATAACCTTGATGCCGGTTTCCAGCAGGTCGTTGCCGCCCGCTTGTTCAGCGAAGGATGGCGCAGGACGGTGAATGCCCCAGCGCTCTTCGGTGTCGATTGGACCAGCTTCGTCAATCGGGTTGCCCAGTACGTCCATGATCCGGCCCAGGGTCGCTTTACCGACCGGTACGGAGATGGCAGCGCCAGAGTCGACAACGTCCAGACCGCGCTTCAAGCCTTCGGTGGAACCCATCGCAATGGTACGAACTACGCCGTCGCCCAGCTGTTGCTGAACTTCCAGGGTAGTGTCCGCGCCTTGTACTTTCAGCGCGTTGTAGATGCTCGGTACGCTGTCGCGTGGAAATTCCACGTCGATAACGGCGCCGATGATTTGAACGATACGTCCGCTACTCATAGCTGGATCCTCTGAATATTTGAACCGTTAAACCGCGGCAGCGCCGCCGACGATTTCCGAGATCTCTTGGGTGATCGCAGCCTGACGCGCCTTGTTGTAGACCAGCTGCAAATCGCTGATCAAATCACCGGCGTTGTCGGTAGCGTTCTTCATCGCGATCATCCGCGCAGCTTGCTCAGCCGCGTTGTTCTCGACCACCGCCTGGTAGACCTGCGACTCCACGTAACGGACCATCAAGCCGTCGAGCAGCTCCTTGGCATCCGGTTCGTAGAGATAGTCCCAGTGGTGCTTGAGTTCTTGATCCGGGGTTGCCACCAGTGGAATCAACTGCTCCACGGTAGGCTGTTGTGTCATGGTGTTGATGAACTTGTTGGACACCACGGACAGGCGGTCAATACGGCCGTCCAGGTAGGCATCCAGCATCACCTTGACGCTGCCGATCAGATCATTGATCGACGGCTCTTCACCCAGGTGGCTGATAGCTGCAACGACGTTACCGCCGAAGTTGCGGAAGAAAGCCGCACCCTTGCTACCAACTACACACAGATCGATCTCGACGCCGTTTTCGCGGTTTACCGCCATGTCCTTGACCAAAGCCTTGAACAGGTTGGTGTTCAAGCCACCACACAGACCACGGTCACTGCTCACTACGACATAACCGACGCGCTTTACTTCACGGTCGATCATGAACGGGTGGCGATATTCCGGGTTAGCGTTGGCCAGATGGCCAATAACCTGGCGGATGCGCTCCGCATAAGGACGGCTAGCAGCCATGCGCATTTGTGCCTTGCGCATTTTGCTGACCGCCACTTTTTCCATGGCGCTGGTAATCTTTTGCGTGCTTTTGATGCTCGCAATCTTACTGCGAATCTCTTTTGCGCCTGCCATGTAACACCTATCAGGTTAGCAAGCGGGAGCCTTGCGACTCCCGCTGCGGCTTACCAGGTTTGGGTGGCCTTGAACTTCTCGATACCGGCTTTCAGGCCGCCATCGATTTCGTCATTGAAGTCACCCTTCACGTTGATCTTCGCCATCAATTCGGCGTGATCGCGGTTGAAGTAAGCAATCAGCGCTTGCTCGAAGCTGCCGACTTTGGTGATTTCAACGTCAGTCAGGAACCCACGCTCAGCGGCATACAGCGACAGCGACATGTCGGCGATCGACATTGGCGCGTATTGCTTCTGCTTCATCAGCTCGGTAACGCGCTGACCATGCTCAAGTTGCTTACGGGTCGCTTCGTCCAGGTCAGAAGCGAACTGGGCGAATGCCGCCAGTTCACGGTACTGAGCCAGAGCGGTACGGATACCACCGGACAGCTTCTTGATGATCTTGGTCTGAGCGGCACCACCCACACGGGATACCGAAACACCGGCGTTCACAGCAGGACGGATGCCCGAGTTGAACATGGCCGATTCCAGGAAGATCTGACCGTCGGTGATGGAAATCACGTTGGTCGGAACGAACGCGGAAACGTCGCCAGCCTGGGTTTCGATGATCGGCAGTGCGGTCAGGGAACCGGTTTTGCCGGTCACTGCGCCGTTGGTGAACTTCTCTACGTACTCTTCCGAAACGCGGGATGCGCGCTCCAGCAGGCGGGAGTGGAGATAGAACACGTCGCCTGGGTAAGCTTCACGGCCTGGTGGACGGCGCAGCAGCAGGGAGATCTGGCGGTAAGCCACTGCCTGCTTGGACAGATCGTCATAAACGATCAGCGCGTCTTCACCGCGGTCGCGGAAGAATTCACCCATGGTGCAACCGGCGTACGGTGCCAGGTATTGCAGCGCAGGAGATTCCGAAGCACTGGCAGCCACGATGATCGTGTTTTTCAGTGCGCCGTTTTCTTCCAGCTTGCGAACCACGTTGGCGATGGTCGATTGCTTCTGACCGATGGCTACGTAGACGCAGAAAATGCCGCTGTCTTTCTGGTTGATGATCGCGTCGATCGCCAGAGCGGTTTTACCGATCTGACGGTCACCGATGATCAGCTCACGCTGGCCACGGCCGACAGGGATCATGGCATCGACAGCCTTGTAGCCAGTCTGTACAGGCTGGTCTACCGACTTACGCCAGATCACGCCTGGAGCAACTTTCTCGACCGCGTCGGTCTGGGTGTTGTTCAGCGGACCTTTGCCGTCAACCGGGTTACCCAGTGCATCGACTACGCGACCCAGCAGTTCCTTACCAACCGGAACTTCCAGGATACGGCCGGTGCACTTGGCGCTCATGCCTTCAGCCAGAGACTGGTATGCGCCCAAAATAACGGCACCTACGGAGTCTTGCTCCAGGTTGAGGGCCATACCGTAGACGCCGCCCGGAAACTCGATCATCTCGCCGGACATAACGTCGGCCAGACCGTGAATCCGCACGATGCCGTCAGATACGCTGACGACAGTGCCTTCGTTACGGGCTTGGGAGGTCACATCGAGATTGTCGATGCGGCCCTTGATAATTTCACTTATTTCGGAAGGATTGAGTTGCTGCATTGCTCTGCTGCCCCTTCAAACTCAAGATTTCAATGCTTCGGCAAGTTTCGCGATTTTGCCGCGAATCGAGCCATCGATAACCAGGTCGCCGGCGCGGATGACAACACCCCCAATAAGGGATGAATCTTCCTCGACTTGCAGGCGCACTTCCCGGTTGAGTCGTGCACTGAGAACCTTGGCGAGTTTGTCTTGCTGTTCTTGGTTCAATGCGAAAGCACTGGTCACTTCTACGTCTACCGATTTCTCTTGCTCGGCCTTGTACAGGTCGAACAGAGCGGCGATCTCCGGCAGAAGCAGGAGGCGCTCGTTTTCGGCAACAACGTGGATGAAATTCTGTGCCTTGGCATCGAACTTGTCGCCGCACACGTCAATGAACGTGGCGGCCTTTTCTGCGCTCGTCAGTCGCGGGGCCTTGAGCACGCTCTGCATGGTGTCGTCTTCCGACACCGCTGCAGCCAGGCCGAGCATGGCTGACCAATTGGCCAGTTGCTGGTGGGCCTGAGCGTGCTCGAAGGCCGCCTTAGCGTAAGGTCGGGCCAACGTGGTCAGTTCTGCCATGATCGCCCTCGCTTAGATTTCAGCAGCCAGTTGGTTAACCAGCTCTGCGTGCGCGTTTTGATCGATTGCCTTGCCCAGGATCTTCGAAGCACCGCCAACGGCCAGGCTACCCACTTGGGCGCGCAGCGCGTCTTTGACGCTGTTCAGTTCCTGTTCGATCTCGGCCTGAGCCTGAGCCTTCACACGGTCAGCTTCGACGCGAGCCTGTTCACGGGCTTCGTCGACAATCTGGGTACCGCGTTTCTTGGCTTGCTCGATGATTTCAGCTGCCTGAGCTTTCGCTTCGCGCAGTTGCTGACCCGCTTTCTCTTGGGCCAACTCCAGGTCGCGAGCTGCTCGGCTGGCAGCGTCCAGACCATCAGCGATCTTCTTTTGACGTTCGTGCAGTGCCGTGATGACCGGAGGCCATACGAACTTCATGCAGAACAGTACAAAAATCAGGAACGCAACGGACTGGCCAATCAGGGTCGCATTAATGTTCACGCCAACACCTCGCAGTTACGTTGTCCATCACACCAAATTACCCGGAAGATCCGAGTAATTAGCCAGCGATTTGACCAACGAACGGGTTCGCAAAGGTGAAGAACAGAGCGATACCAACACCGATCATGGTTACGGCGTCGAGCAGACCGGCAACGATGAACATTTTAACTTGCAGCATTGGAACCATTTCTGGCTGACGCGCTGCGCCTTCCAGGAACTTGCCGCCCAGCAGGCCGAAACCAATTGCGGTACCCAGTGCGCCCAGGCCGATCAACAGTGCAACAGCGATAGCGGTTAGACCAACTACAGTTTCCATCTTTCCTCCCGACTTTTACGTCGTATGGTTTAGGTTTTTTTAATTTAAAGCGGTAAAACAAATCGTTTCAGAGGCCCCGTTAAGAGCCCCCTCCCGTTTAACGGGGAGGGACATCAGACTAGTCGAAACTGGTCTTAATGGTTTTCTTCGTGTGCCATCGACAGGTAGACGATGGTCAGCATCATGAAGATGAACGCCTGCAGGGTGATGATCAGGATGTGGAACACAGCCCACGCCCACTGCAGAACAACGCCCAGGCCGCTGAGCCAGAGCAGACCGCTGCCGAACATCACAGCAATCAGAATGAAGACCAGCTCACCGGCATACATGTTGCCGAACAGACGCAGAGCCAGGGAGATCGGCTTGGCGATCAGGGTCACGAATTCCAGCAGGAAGTTCACCGGGATCAGCAGGGCTTGAACGAAGATGTTCTTGCTGCCGAACGGGTGCAGGGTCAGCTCGCCGATGAAGCCGCCGAGGCCCTTGATCTTGATGCTGTAGAAAATGATCAGCGCGAACACCGTGAAGGCCATGGCCAGGGTAGCGTTCGGGTCGGTGGTCGACACGGCGCGGAACGGGATGTGGTGGTCGCCGGAGATCAGGATGGCCAGCTGAGGAATCCAGTCGACCGGTACCAGGTCGACGGCGTTCATCAGGAACACCCAGACGAAGATGGTCAGTGCCAGCGGTGCAATCACCGGGCTACGGCCATGGAAGCTGTCTTTCACGCTGCCATCGACGAATTCGACCAAAACTTCAACGAAGTTCTGCAAAGCACCTGGCTGACCGGAAGTCGCTTTCTTGGCCGCCATGCGGAAAAGAAGAACGAAGATCAGACCCAATGCGATCGACCAGCCGAGAGTATCGACGTGGAAAGCCCAGAAGCCCATTTCCTTGGCTTCTGCTGCGGTGTGGGCAAAGCCCCAGCCGCCGGTAGGGTGCTGACCGAAGGTCAGGTTCTGCAAGTGGTGCTGGATATAGCCCGAAGCGGTTGTTTCTGCCATGGTTGCCTCAAACGCCCTAAGGTCTCGAAAGTCTTGTTCTCATCAGCAGGGGAGCGAACCAGCTGACCAGTTGGGTCAGCACGAAGACGCCGAATACAGCTAGCGGCGCCAATGGCTTCACACCTGCGAACGTCAATGCAAAAAGCACCGCCGTCAAAATCAGTTTGCCCGCCTCGCCGGCATAAAATGACCGGACGATGGCTTGAGCTGCCCGGGCGCCGGAAAACCGAAATGCCCTGTGAGCGAAATAAACATTGGGAAGCAAGGCTATCAGGCCTCCGCAAAGTCCCGAGTACCCGGCAACGACTCCATACCGTTGCCAGAGCGCCAAAGCGGCAATGAGCAGAACGACAAATTGAGCCATTAACACCGGAAAAACTGCCAGGCGATGGAATGGCAAGCGGTTTGGCGTGCGGGTTTCCATCACTTTTACTCTCCAATGGCCGGCTGCCGAAATTCAATAACTTGGCATAATTTGTGCCGACAAAATGCGCGCAGAGTATAGGGGCGGTTCGGCCCCTATTCAACTGTCAGGTAGTGATTTCCGATTGCGCGCTACATGAGGAAATGTTTCAGCGAATATGTGCGAGTACACCTTGTAGTTCATCCAGGGAGTTATATCCAATCACTAACTGCCCTTTACCCTTCTTACCGTGGCGAATCTGCACCGCAGAGCCTAGGCGCTCGGCCAGGCGCTGTTCGAGACGGGCGATATCCGGGTCTGGTTTTGCCGGTTCGACAGGCTCCGGTTTGCCACTCAACCACTGGCGGACGAGTGCCTCGGTTTGGCGCACGGTCAGCCCGCGTGCGACAACATGTCGCGCCCCTTCAACCTGTTGATTGTCCGGCAAACCGAGCAAAGCACGGGCATGACCCATTTCCAGGTCGCCGTGGGACAACATGGTCTTGATGACTTCCGGCAAGGAAATCAGGCGCAGCAGGTTGGCCACGGTCACCCGGGACTTGCCCACGGCTTCTGCAACCTGTTGCTGGGTCAGCTGGAATTCCTGCTGCAAGCGCTGCAGGGCTACCGCTTCTTCAATCGGATTCAGGTCTTCGCGCTGGATGTTCTCGATCAGGGCGATGGCGATCGCGGTTTCATCGGGTACGTCGCGCACCATCGCCGGGATGGTTTCCTTCCCGGCTTGCTGGCTGGCGCGCCAGCGGCGTTCACCGGCAATGATTTCAAAACGGCCGCTGCCGATCGGGCGAACCACGATGGGCTGCATGACGCCCTGGGCCTTGATCGACTGCGCCAGCTCCTCGAGCGCCTGTGGGTCCATGTCACGTCGCGGCTGGTATTTGCCGCGCTGGAGCAGATCCAGGGGAAGGTGTTGCAGCTCACGCTGATCGGCTTGCGCCGCTTGTTCTTCCAGCGAGCTGACAGTCGGACCACTCAACAGAGCATCCAGTCCACGTCCGAGACCTCGTTTCTTGACGGCCATGGGGATTCCTTAAGTTGCCTGAGCTGCGGCGATGCGTGAGTTTTTTCGTTGACGACGAACCATTTCGCCCGCCAATGCCAGATAGGCAACGGCGCCTCGCGATGCTTTGTCGTACGCCAGCGCCGGCATGCCGTAGCTTGGTGCTTCGGCCAGACGGATGTTGCGCGGAATGACGGTGTCGTAGAGCTGCTCGCCGAAGTGTTCCTTGAGCTGCGCCGAGACATCGTTCATCAGGCTCAGGCGCGGGTCGTACATCGTACGCAACAGGCCTTCGACCTTGAGGTTCGGGTTCAGCAGTTCAGCGATACGCTTGATGTTATCCACAAGGTCGCTCAAGCCTTCGAGTGCGAAGTACTCGCACTGCATGGGGATAATTACCCCGTCGGCGGCAACCAGTGCATTGAGGGTCAGCATCGACAGCGACGGCGGGCAGTCGATCAGGATGTAATCGTAGTTTTCCCGGATCGGCGCCAGCGCGCTGCGCAGACGGCTTTCCTTCATCTGCATTTCCAGCAGCACCACTTCGGCCGCGGTGAGGTCGCGGTTGGCCGGCAACAACTGGTAACCACCGTGTTCAGAGAAGTGCATGGCCTGGGCCAGATCACATTCGCCGATCAGCAGGTCGTAGACCGAGTTTTCCAGGCCATGTTTATCCACACCGCTACCCATGGTGGCGTTGCCCTGTGGATCAAGGTCGATCAACAGCACCCGGCGCTTGGTCGCGACCAGGGATGCTGCGAGGTTGATGCAGGTGGTGGTTTTACCCACGCCACCCTTTTGGTTCGCTATCGCGAATACCTTAGCCATTCTTGCTTGTGTTCCCAATCATGCCGTGCGGCGCAGTATCAGCAGATGGCGTTGGCCTTGGCAACCAGGTACGGCCAGGGCGTGTTCGCTATCGAGGTGGTAGTCTGCCGGCAATGCTACCAGCTCATCGGCCGGATGAACGCCCTTCATTGCCAGCCAGCGTGTTTCGTTATCGCCGAGGTGGCGAGTCCAGTTGCTGAAGTTTTCCATGCTGCTGAACGCACGGGAAATGATCCCGTTGAATGGCTGGGCAGGCTGGAACGCTTCGACGCGACTGTGGATAACTTGCAGGTTATCCAGTTTGAGTTCGAGTTTGACCTGAGTCAGAAAGCGGGTTTTCTTGCCGTTGCTATCCAGGCATGTCACCTGGGAATCTGGAAACAGGATGGCCAGCGGGATGCCAGGCATGCCGCCGCCGCTGCCGACGTCGAGCCAGCGTCCGTTTTCGATGAATGACATCACGCTCAGACTGTCGAGCAGATGACGGGACACCATTTCGTCCGGATCACGCACGGCGGTGAGGTTGTAAGCCTTGTTCCATTTGATCAACAGGGCCAGATAACCCAGCAATTGCGCGTGCTGGGCTTCTGTCAGCGTGACGCCAAGCTGGCGGGCACCTGTGGATAACTCTTCTGCATGTTGCGAAGTGACCAACGAACTCAAGCGCTTTGCTCCAACTGACGGCCCGCGCCGCGTTTTTTCAAATGAATCATCAACAGCGAAATGGCTGCCGGCGTTACGCCCGGGATACGCGAGGCCTGGCCCAAAGTCTCTGGACGGGTCGCACCGAGCTTGCTCTGGATCTCTTTGGAGAGACCGGAAATATTCGTGTAATCGATATCCACAGGCAGTTTGGTGTCCTCGCTGGCTCGCAAGCGGGCGATTTCGTCCTGTTGACGATCGATGTAACCGGCGTACTTGGTCTTGATCTCGACCTGCTCGGCAACCTGTGGATCTTCTGCCCCGCCACCGGTCACTTCGATCAGACCAGCGTAGTCGATTTCCGGACGGCTCAAGAGATTGAGCAGGTTGTATTCGTGAGTCAGCGGCGTGCCGAATTTTTCGGAGATGGCATCGCCTTGTTCTGTACCTGGGCGAACCCAGGTGCTTTTCAGACGCTGCTCTTCCAGTTCGATGCTTTCGCGTTTTTTGCAGAAAGCCGCCCAGCGCACGTCATCCACCAGGCCCAGTTCGCGGCCTTTTTCGGTCAGGCGCAGGTCGGCGTTGTCTTCACGCAGGATCAGACGGTATTCGGCACGGGACGTGAACATCCGGTACGGCTCTTGGGTACCGAGGGTAATCAGGTCGTCGACCAATACGCCGATGTAGGCCTCGTCGCGACGCGGGCACCAGGCTTCTTTGCCCTGTGCACGCAGTGCAGCGTTGGTTCCGGCCAGCAGACCCTGGGCACCGGCTTCTTCGTAACCGGTGGTGCCGTTGATTTGCCCGGCGAAGAACAGGCCGCCGATGACTTTGGTTTCCAGACTGTACTTCAGGTCACGCGGGTCGAAGTAGTCGTACTCGATGGCGTAGCCCGGTCGCACGATGTGTGCGTTTTCCATGCCGCGAATCGATTGCACGATCTGCAGTTGCACGTCGAACGGCAGGGATGTGGATATCCCGTTCGGATACAGCTCGTTTGTCGTCAGGCCTTCCGGTTCGATGAAGACCTGGTGGCTTTGCTTGTCGGCAAAGCGATGGATCTTGTCTTCGATTGACGGGCAGTAACGCGGGCCGATGCCTTCGATCTCACCGGCAGCGGAATACATCGGCGAACGGTCGAGGTTCGCGGCGATGATTTCGTGGGTGCGCGCATTCGTGTGGGTAATCCAGCAACTGACCTGCTGTGGATGCTGTTCCTTGTTGCCCATGAACGACATCACCGGGATCGGCGTATCGCCCGGTTGTTCGGTCATCACCGAGAAATCCACAGACCGGCTGTCGATACGCGGCGGAGTACCGGTTTTCAAACGACCCACACGCAATGGCAGCTCACGCAGACGGTGAGCCAGAGCTATCGATGGTGGATCACCGGCGCGACCGCCAGAAAAATTCTGCAAACCGATGTGGATAAGTCCACCGAGGAACGTGCCGGTGGTCAACACCACCGAATCCGCGAGGAACCGCAGGCCCATTTGGGTGACAACACCACGGACTTGTTCCTGCTCGACGATCAGATCGTCTGCAGCCTGTTGAAATATCCACAGGTTCGGCTGGTTTTCCAGGATTTCGCGGACAGCGGCCTTGTACAGAACCCGGTCTGCCTGTGCGCGGGTTGCTCGCACAGCGGGGCCTTTACGGCTGTTCAACACGCGAAACTGGATACCGCCTTTATCGGTAGCGATGGCCATCGCGCCACCGAGGGCGTCGATTTCCTTGACCAGGTGGCTTTTGCCGATCCCGCCAATGGCCGGGTTGCAACTCATGGCACCGAGGGTTTCCACGTTATGCGTCAGCAACAGGGTTTTAACCCCCATACGTGCTGAGGCCAGTGCTGCCTCGGTACCGGCATGACCGCCGCCGATGACGATCACTTCAAAACGGGAAGGGAAATCCACCACGCACCTCGTGCCTGCTTAAGTAGGTAATTCAGGAATAGTTTGAGCTCAGGTTTTCGGACCTGGTCGACAAGTATAGGGACTTCGCCCTTCCTAAAGAACCCTTTGCACAAAATTTAACCAGCTGTGGAAAAGTCGGAGTTATAGAAATTAAAAAGAGAGAAATTTATTAAATCTTTGTTTTTATGTTTATTTCTATGCACATGCCTTTCTGTGGATAGATTAACACAGCCCTTTATTTTCAATGTGTACAGAGATTCAAAACCCTGTGTTCATGTGCCAATGAGGCCCTTGGATAACCGGTGTAAGCCTGTGGATGAAAGGGGCTGTTATCCACAGAGGCGGTTATGTTCAGTTTTCGGGCCCTGTTATCAACTGACCTTAGCGGTGGTTATTCACAGGGCTTAATCCACAGAAAAGCCCCATTTGCGCGAAATTCAGGTGCAGGAATTCCGCTCAGGCAGACAAAGTCCGCCCAGCACTGGAAGGTTTATTCAGAAAAGGAGGGAGCAGACAGGCGCGAATGGCCTGTCTGTGAACAACTGGAGGGCTACTTGCCGATGCAGAAGCTGGAGAAAATCCGCCCCAACAGATCGTCAGAGCTGAAGGCGCCGGTGATTTCTCCCAGGGATTGCTGAGCCTGGCGCAAATCCTCGGCCAACAATTCGCCAGCACCAGCCAGGGTCAATTGGGCGCGACCATGTTCGAGAGCGGCACTGGCATGACCTAGCGCCTCCAAGTGTCGCCGGCGAGCACTGAAACTGCTTTCGGACGTTTGTTCGTAGCCCATGCAGGCCTTCAGGTGATCGCGCAGCAGCTCCAGGCCGACACCACCGGACTTGGCGCTCAGGCTGATGGTGACGTGGCCATCGTCGCTGACCTCCAGGGCAATGGCTTCGCCCGTAAGGTCGGCCTTATTGCGGATCAGGGTCACTTTCGCGGGATCTGGACGGATTTCGAGAAATTCCGGCCAGAGTGCGAACGGATCGAGGGCTTCCGGTGCCGTGGCGTCGACCACCAGCAGCACCCGATCCGCTTCGCCGATGGCTTTCAAGGCTCGCTCGACGCCGATTTTTTCCACATGGTCATCGGTATCGCGCAGACCGGCGGTATCCACCACGTGCAGCGGCATGCCATCGATGTGGATATGTTCCCGAAGCACATCCCGGGTGGTGCCGGCGATTTCGGTCACGATCGCCGCCTCACGCCCGGCCAGTGCATTGAGCAGGCTGGATTTACCGGCATTCGGACGACCGGCAATGACCACGGTCATACCGTCTCGCAGCAAGGCGCCCTGCCCGGCTTCGCGCATGACGGTGGATAACTCGTCGCGCACTTTGTCGAGCATGCTCAGGACGTGGCCATCGGCGAGGAAGTCGATTTCCTCTTCCGGGAAGTCGATGGCCGCTTCGACATAGATTCGAAGGCCGATCAGTTGCTCGGTGAGGTTATGCACACGTGATGAAAAAGCCCCCTGCAGGGAGCGCAATGCGTTTCGCGCAGCCTGGGTGGAACTGGCTTCAATCAGGTCGGCAATCGCCTCGGCCTGAGCAAGGTCCAGTTTGTCATTGAGGAAGGCGCGCTCACTGAATTCCCCCGGTCGGGCGAGACGGCAACCCAGTTCCAGGCAGCGCTTGAGCAACATATCCAGAACGATCGGGCCGCCATGACCCTGGAGTTCCAGCACATCTTCGCCGGTGAACGAGTTTGGCCCTGGAAAATACAGGGCGATGCCCTGGTCCAGCACCTCGTCGTTTTCACTGAGAAACGGGCCATAGTGGGCAAATCGCGGCTTGAGCTCGCGACCACTGAAGGCCTTGGCTGCAACGCTGGCCAACGGCCCGGAAATACGCACGATGCCTACACCACCGCGACCTTGAGCGGTGGCGACGGCGGCGATGGTTTCACGAGGAACGCTCATAAACCGGTATCCAGACAAAAGTGACAGATAGCAAAACGCCCCACTAGGGGGCGTTTTGAGTGGTTATCCACAGTGTAAATCAGGCAGCTGCTTTGGTAGCCGCTTCGATCTTACGAGTGATGTACCACTGTTGGGCGATCGACAGGCAGTTGTTCACTACCCAGTACAGCACCAGACCCGCCGGGAACCACAGGAAGAAGAAGGTGAAGATGATTGGCATCAGCTTCATGACCTTGGCCTGCATCGGATCCGGTGGAGTCGGGTTCAACTGCTGCTGGATGAACATGGTTGCACCCATGATGATCGGCAGAATGAAGAACGGATCCTTGATCGACAGGTCGGTAATCCACAGCATGAACGGCGCCTGACGCATCTCGACGCTTTCCAGCAGAACCCAGTACAGCGAGAGGAAAACCGGCATCTGCACGAGGATTGGCAAGCAACCACCCAGCGGATTGATCTTCTCTTTCTTGTACAGCTCCATCATGGCTTGCGACATTTTCTGCCGGTCATCGCCATGTTGCTCTTTCAGCGCAGCCAGTTTCGGTGCCACTGCACGCATGCGCGCCATGGATTTGTAGCTGGCAGCCGACAGCGGGAAGAAGATCCCTTTGATCAGCATGGTCAGGAAGATGATCGACCAGCCCCAGTTACCCACAATGGCGTGGATGTGTTGCAGCAACCAGAAGATCGGTTGGGCGATAAACCACAGAATGCCGTAGTCGACCGTCAGTTCCAGACCTGGGGATAACTGTTTCAGCACGGCCTGGCTTTTCGGACCGGCGTACAGAACAGCGCTGGTCTCGGCCTTGGCACCTGGCGCAACACTCATCGATGGGCCGGTGTAGCCGATGATGTAGTTGCCTTTGCTGTCTTTACGGGTCTGGACGACGTTGTTTTCGCCCTTGGCCGGAATCCATGCGGTCACGAAGTAGTGCTGCAACCAGGCAACCCAACCGCCGGTGACGGTTTCTTTGAGCGGTGCCTTGTCCATGTCCTTCATGGACACTTTCTTGTACGGCTCCGAACTTGTCCACAGGGCAGCGCCCAGGTAAGTCGCGGTGCCGGTAGCCGTGGTCGACGAAGGATCGGCGCTGGAGTCACGCTTCAACTGGGCGAACATCGCACCAGTCCAGGGCTGGGCGCTCTGGTTGTCGATCAGGTAGGAAACGGTTACGTCGTACAGGCCGCGTTTCAGGGTGAAACGCTTGATGTAGTTGACGCCGTCCTTGCTGAACTTCAGGTCCACGACCAATTGGTCCTGACCGTCAGCCAGTTGAAAAACCTTCTTCTCCGCGGAGTAAACCGGGCGACCGGCCGGACTGGCATCCGGACCGTTGCTGCCGATCAGGCCACTTTGCGCCAGATAAGTACGTTCGCCGCCGTTATCGAACAGCTGGAACGGAATTTCCGGGTGATCCTGACGACGCGGATACAGCGGCAGGGTCAGTTGGGCAACATCGCCACCTTGTGGGTCGATAGCCAGGTCCAGTACATCCGTTTTGATCTGGATGAGGTCCTTGCTCACAGCTACCGGCGTTTCGGCAGGTGCGCTGGTGTCGCTTGCAGCACGTGGAATGTCGTCACTGGCGGAAGCGTTGGAGCCAGAAGCCGTATCCGGCAGGCCCGATGCAGTCGTATTGGTGGCAACATTCTGAGTCGGCAGGGCAGCCTGGCCATAGTCCTGGTTCCATTTAAGAACCATAACGTAGGACACGATTGCCAGGGCGACGATCAGGATCGTGCGTTTGATATCCATGATTACTCGGCCATCGAAGAAGAACGGGAGGTAGGGATAGGTGGAACCGGGTCATAACCACCGGGATTCCACGGATGACAGCGACCTAAACGACGAAAGGTCAGCCAGCCACCGCGAAGAAGGCCATGATTTTCGATGGCTTCTAACGCGTAGCAGGAACAACTGGGGTAGAAACGACAGTGACTGGCCATCAGAGGACTAATGGCATAGCGATAAAACTGGATCGGAACGAGTGCCAGTTTACGCATCTGGACTGTCTACCCCTACAGTTTCGGTTTTGACTGCTGGTACCGGCGAACTGCGAGCCAGACGTTTCCAGAGTTTGCCGAAATGCTGAATCAATTCGGGGTTTTCTACGTCACCCAAACCTTTGCGCGCGACGATAACGATGTCCCAACCGACCAGTGAATCCTGGTTCAGGCGAAACGATTCGCGCATCAGACGTTTGAGGCGATTGCGCTCGACGGAGAGCTTTACGCTCTTTTTCCCGATAACCAACCCGAGACGGGGGTGATCAAGATCGTTGTTGCGCGCAAGGAGCAGGAGATTTTTCCCCGGAACCTTGCCGGTAGGGGAGTCAAAGACTGCCTTGAAATGCCGGGGGGTAAGCAGACGCTTTTCCCGACTGAAGTCCTGACTCACCTCCAGTGCCGGCTTATCAAACTGCCAGACGCGCACGACCTTTGGCGCGACGACGCGACAGGACTGCGCGGCCGTTCTTGGTAGCCATGCGAGCACGGAAACCGTGGGTACGAGCGCGTTTGATAGTGCTTGGTTGGAAAGTACGTTTCATTGTCGTGTTACCTGGTTCGTCCACAACGGGCCGGAATGGCCCCCGTTTTAAGAGACCGGGGATTCTAGAGAAAGCAAGCCTTCAGGTCAATTTCCAACCAGCGTTTCCTTATAAATAGATCTCCAGACGTTTTGCGCTGAACGAACCGTCGGCAAATATAAAAATAAGAAAGGAAAGTATTTAAAGCTTTTCTGTAAAGCTTATAAAAGCTAGGCTCGCGCCCTTCTGTGGATAAGTCGATTCAGGCCATGTTTTACCTACTGTACAGAGAATGACAACTACAGTGGAAAACGGTGTTCAGCCTGTGCTGCGCTGTCGGATAACCTGTGTGTGGAAGGCTGGTTTATCCACAGGCTGGTTATCCACCGAGTTTCGCCCCCACTTGTGCAATGACTTTAACCCCGGTTATCCACAGAGCTTATGCACAGACCACTGGTCGTCTTTTTTGCGTATAACACGGCGATTCTTCTTGGCCGATGAACCACCTACGTGTGGATAAGTCGGCGTCTGGTCGCTACAATGGCCGCTTGTTTTTGCCTCACCGGCTTTCAACTTAGGGGATATCCGTGTCAGTGGAACTTTGGCAGCAGTGCGTGGAGCTTCTGCGCGATGAGCTGCCTGCCCAACAATTCAACACTTGGATCCGTCCACTACAGGTCGAAGCCGAAGGCGACGAGTTGCGTGTGTATGCACCCAATCGTTTTGTTCTGGACTGGGTCAACGAAAAGTACCTGGGGCGTGTTCTCGAATTGCTCGATGAGCACGGCAATGGCATGGCGCCTGCGCTTTCCTTATTAATAGGCAGCAAACGCAGTTCGGCACCTCGTGCCGCGCCAAATGCTCCACTGGCTGCCGCGGCTTCCCAAGCCCAGGCTGCCCAAGCGCCCGCCAGTCCGCCACCGCCAGCACCTGCCGCGACTTCGACCAAGCGTGCCACGCAAAAAGTGGCCGAGGTCACCGAGGAAGAACCTTCCCGTGACAGCTTCGACCCGATGGCCGGCGCCAGTTCGCAACAGGCTCCGGTTCGTGCCGAGCAACGTACCGTGCAGGTCGAAGGTGCGCTCAAGCACACCAGTTACCTGAACCGCACCTTTACCTTCGAGAATTTCGTTGAAGGTAAATCCAACCAGTTGGCGCGCGCCGCCGCCTGGCAGGTGGCAGACAATCCCAAGCATGGTTACAACCCGCTCTTCCTTTATGGAGGCGTCGGCCTGGGTAAAACCCACTTGATGCACGCTGTGGGTAACCACCTGTTAAAGAAGAACCCGAATGCCAAGGTGGTGTACCTGCATTCCGAGCGTTTCGTGGCGGACATGGTCAAGGCCCTGCAACTGAACGCGATCAACGAGTTCAAGCGCTTCTACCGTTCGGTGGATGCGTTGCTGATCGATGACATTCAGTTCTTCGCCCGCAAGGAGCGTTCCCAGGAAGAGTTTTTCCACACCTTCAACGCGCTGCTCGAAGGTGGCCAGCAGGTCATTCTCACCAGTGACCGCTACCCGAAGGAAATCGAAGGCCTTGAAGAACGCCTCAAATCCCGCTTTGGCTGGGGCCTGACCGTAGCGGTCGAGCCACCGGAGCTGGAAACCCGCGTGGCGATCCTGATGAAAAAGGCCGATCAGGCAAAGGTCGAGCTGCCTCACGACGCCGCGTTCTTCATTGCCCAACGTATTCGCTCCAACGTCCGTGAGCTGGAAGGCGCGCTCAAACGCGTGATCGCCCACTCGCACTTCATGGGCCGCGATATCACCATCGAGCTGATTCGCGAATCCCTGAAGGACTTGTTGGCGTTGCAGGATAAACTGGTCTCTGTGGATAACATTCAGCGCACCGTCGCCGAGTACTACAAGATCAAGATCTCCGACTTGCTGTCCAAACGCCGTTCGCGTTCGGTCGCTCGTCCGCGACAGGTCGCCATGGCGTTGTCCAAGGAACTGACCAACCACAGCCTGCCGGAAATCGGCGATGTGTTTGGCGGTCGCGACCATACGACGGTCTTGCACGCATGCCGCAAGATCAACGAACTTAAGGAATCCGACGCGGACATCCGCGAGGACTACAAGAACCTGCTGCGTACGCTGACCACTTGATGAACACCAGCGCAGCTAATTAAGGCAAGGGACTAGACCATGCATTTCACCATTCAACGCGAAGCCCTGTTGAAACCCCTGCAACTGGTCGCAGGCGTCGTTGAGCGCCGACAGACCTTGCCGGTGCTCTCCAACGTGCTGCTGGTTGTCGAAGGCCAGCAATTGTCGCTGACCGGTACCGACCTGGAAGTCGAGCTGGTCGGTCGTGTTCAACTCGAAGAGCCGGCGGATCCGGGTTCCATCACTGTGCCGGCGCGCAAGTTGATGGATATCTGCAAAAGCCTGCCGAACGATGCGCTGATCGACATCAAGGTCGATGAGCAGAAGCTCGTGGTCAAGGCCGGCCGTAGCCGCTTCACCCTGTCGACTCTGCCGGCCAACGATTTCCCTACCGTGGAAGAAGGCCCGGGTTCGCTGACCTGCAGCCTGGAGCAAAGCAAACTGCGTCGCCTGATCGAGCGCACCAGCTTCGCCATGGCCCAGCAGGACGTGCGTTACTACCTCAACGGCATGCTGCTGGAAGTCTCTGCCGGCGTGATCCGTGCCGTAGCCACCGACGGTCACCGTCTGGCCATGTGCTCGATGCAGGCAGATATCGGCCAGCCGGATCGTCACCAGGTCATCGTGCCGCGCAAAGGTATCCTCGAACTGGCGCGCCTGCTCACCGAGCCGGACGGCAATGTCAGCATCGTGCTGGGTCAGCACCACATCCGTGCCACCACCGGTGAATTCACCTTCACCTCCAAGCTGGTCGACGGCAAATTCCCGGACTACGAACGCGTTCTGCCGAAAGGCGGCGACAAGCTGGTTCTTGGCGATCGCCAGGCTCTGCGCGAAGCGTTCAGCCGTACCGCGATTCTGTCCAACGAAAAATACCGTGGTATCCGTCTGCAACTGGCCAGTGGTCAGCTGAAGATCCAGGCGAACAACCCGGAGCAGGAAGAAGCGGAAGAAGAAGTGGGCGTTGAATACAACGGTGGCTCTCTGGAAATCGGCTTCAACGTGAGCTACCTGCTCGACGTACTGGGCGTGATGACCACCGAGCAGGTTCGTCTGATCCTGTCCGACTCCAACAGCAGCGCGCTGGTGCAGGAATCGGATAACGACGACTCGGCCTACGTTGTCATGCCGATGCGTCTGTAATCATGCTCAGCAGAAGCTAGATGTCCTTAAGTCGCGTCTCGGTCACCGCGGTGCGCAATCTGCACCCGGTGACCTTCTCCCCCTCCCCCCGCATCAATATTCTTTACGGCGCCAACGGCAGCGGCAAAACCAGTGTTCTGGAAGCCATCCATCTGCTGGGGCTTGCCCGTTCGTTTCGCAGCACCCGCCTGTTGCCGGTCATTCAATACGAACAGCTTGCCTGTACGGTCTTTGGCCAGGTTGAACTGGCAGAGGGCGGGCAAAGTGCCTTGGGAATTTCCCGGGATCGCCAAGGCGAATTCCAGATCCGTATCGATGGGCAGAATGCGCGTAGCGCCGCGCAACTGGCAGAGATCCTGCCACTGCAACTGATCAATCCGGACAGCTTTCGATTGCTGGAAGGTGCGCCGAAGATTCGCCGACAGTTTCTCGACTGGGGCGTGTTCCACGTGGAACCGCGCTTCATGTCAACCTGGCAGCGCTTGCAGAAGGCCCTGCGCCAGAGAAACTCTTGGCTGCGGCATGGTACACTTGACGCCGTTTCGCAAGCGGTTTGGGACAGGGAACTGTGTCAGGCCAGCGCTGAAATTGATGAATACCGCCGCGCTTATATCAAAGCCTTGAAACCAGTCTTTGAACAAACCTTGAGCGAACTGGTTGAGCTTGAAGGCTTGACGCTCAGCTATTACCGCGGCTGGGACAAGGACCGTGAACTGAGCGCTGTGCTTGCCGGGTCTCTTCAGCGAGACCAGCAAATGGGGCATACCCAGGCCGGACCACAACGTGCTGATTTGCGTCTCAGACTGGGCGCGCACAACGCCGCGGACATCTTGTCCCGTGGCCAGCAGAAGTTGGTGGTTTGCGCATTACGGATTGCCCAGGGGCACCTGGTCAGCCAGGCTCGACGCGGTCAGTGTATTTATCTGGTGGATGACTTGCCGTCCGAGCTGGACGAGCACCACCGTCGCGCGCTTTGCCGCTTGTTGGAAGACTTACGCTGCCAGGTATTTATCACCTGTGTAGATCACGAATTATTGAGGGAAGGCTGGCAGACGGAAACGCCAGTTGCTCTGTTCCACGTGGAACAGGGCCGTATCACCCAGACCCACGACCATCGGGAGTGAAGGCATTGAGCGAAGAAAATACGTACGACTCAACGAGCATTAAAGTGCTGAAAGGCCTGGATGCCGTACGCAAACGTCCCGGTATGTATATTGGTGATACCGACGATGGCAGCGGCCTGCACCACATGGTGTTCGAGGTGGTCGACAACTCGATCGACGAAGCGCTCGCCGGCTACTGCGACGACATCAGCATCATCATCCACCCGGATGAGTCCATCACCGTTCGCGACAACGGCCGTGGCATCCCGGTAGACGTACACAAAGAAGAAGGCGTTTCGGCAGCCGAGGTCATCATGACCGTGCTGCACGCCGGCGGTAAATTCGACGACAACTCCTACAAGGTTTCCGGCGGTCTGCACGGTGTGGGTGTGTCGGTAGTTAACGCCCTGTCGGAAGAGCTGGTCCTGACCGTTCGCCGTAGCGGCAAGATCTGGGAACAGACTTACGTCCACGGTGTTCCGCAAGAACCGATGAAAATCGTTGGCGACAGCGAAACCACCGGTACACAGATCCACTTCAAGGCTTCGAGCGAAACCTTCAAGAACATCCACTTCAGTTGGGACATCCTGGCCAAGCGGATTCGTGAGCTGTCCTTCCTCAACTCCGGTGTCGGTATCGTCCTCAAGGACGAGCGCAGCGGCAAGGAAGAGCTGTTCAAATACGAAGGCGGCCTGCGTGCGTTCGTTGAATACCTGAACACCAACAAGACCCCGGTCAACCAGGTGTTCCACTTCAACATCCAGCGTGAAGACGGCATCGGCGTGGAAATCGCCCTGCAGTGGAACGACAGCTTCAACGAGAACCTGTTGTGCTTTACCAACAACATTCCGCAGCGCGACGGCGGTACTCACCTGGTAGGTTTCCGTTCCGCGCTGACGCGTAACCTGAACACCTACATCGAAGCCGAAGGCCTGGCGAAGAAGCACAAGGTCGCCACCACCGGTGACGACGCCCGTGAAGGCCTGACCGCGATCATTTCGGTGAAAGTGCCGGATCCGAAGTTCAGCTCCCAGACCAAAGACAAGCTGGTGTCTTCCGAAGTGAAGACCGCGGTCGAACAGGAAATGGGCAAGTACTTCTCCGACTTCCTGCTGGAAAACCCGAACGAAGCCAAGCTGGTCGTCGGCAAGATGATCGATGCGGCCCGTGCCCGTGAAGCGGCACGTAAGGCCCGCGAGATGACCCGTCGCAAGGGCGCGCTGGACATCGCCGGCCTGCCGGGCAAACTGGCCGACTGCCAGGAAAAGGACCCTGCCCTGTCCGAACTGTACCTCGTGGAAGGTGACTCCGCGGGCGGCTCTGCCAAGCAGGGACGTAACCGCAAGACCCAGGCGATTCTGCCCCTCAAGGGTAAAATCCTGAACGTCGAGAAGGCACGCTTCGACAAGATGATCTCTTCCCAGGAAGTGGGCACCTTGATCACTGCGCTGGGTTGCGGCATCGGTCGCGAAGAGTACAACATCGACAAGTTGCGCTATCACAACATCATCATCATGACCGATGCTGACGTCGACGGTTCGCACATCCGCACCCTGCTGCTGACCTTCTTCTTCCGTCAGTTGCCGGAGCTGATCGAGCGTGGCTACATCTACATCGCTCAGCCGCCGCTGTACAAAGTGAAGAAAGGCAAGCAAGAGCAATACATCAAAGACGACGACGCCATGGAAGAGTACATGACGCAGTCGGCCCTGGAAGATGCGAGCCTGCACCTGAACGAGGATGCACCGGGAATCTCCGGCGAAGCCCTTGAGCGTCTGGTGAATGACTTCCGTCTGGTGATGAAGACCCTCAAGCGCCTGTCGCGCCTGTATCCACAGGAACTGACCGAGCACTTCATCTACCTGCCGGCTGTCAGCATGGAGCAACTGTCCGATCACGCAGCGATGCAGGATTGGCTGGCCCAGTACGAAGTGCGTCTGCGCACCGTCGAGAAGTCGGGTCTGGTCTACAAGGCCAGCCTGCGTGAAGACCGTGAGCGTGGCGTGTGGCTGCCAGAGGTCGAACTGATCTCCCACGGCCTGTCCAACTACGTCACCTTCAACCGCGACTTCTTCGGCAGCAACGACTACAAGACGGTTGTTTCCCTGGGCGCTCAACTGAGCACCCTGCTCGACGATGGCGCGTACATCCAGCGTGGCGAACGCCGTAAATCGGTCACCGAGTTCAAGGAAGCCCTGGACTGGCTGATGGCCGAAAGCACCAAGCGTCACACCATCCAGCGATACAAAGGTCTGGGCGAGATGAACCCGGATCAGCTGTGGGAAACCACCATGGACCCAAGCGTGCGCCGCATGCTGAAAGTGACCATCGAAGACGCCATTGGCGCGGACCAGATCTTCAACACCCTGATGGGTGATGCGGTCGAACCTCGTCGCGACTTCATCGAAAGCAACGCCCTGGCGGTGTCCAACCTGGACTTCTGATCCCGGTCGACGCAAACGAAAAGGCCAATGCATCTGCATTGGCCTTTTTTATTGCCCGCGTTTCACTCACTCGCCGGCGTCACACTCTCCAATCGATACCCATACCCATAAATCGTCAGCAACTGCCAACCGCGATCCGCCGTCAGCCCCAGCTTGTTGCGAAGGCGATAGATGTGCGTATCCAGCGGTCGTGACGACGACATTTCTTCATGGGGCCACAATCGTTCGTACAGGTAGTCTCGCGACAGCGGTCGACCGAGGTTGCTGAACAGGCAATGCGCCAAGCGGTACTCGCGTTCGGTCATGACGATCGGTTTGCCGTCGCGAGTGACGGTCAGCCCGGCGTCGTCGAAAACCAGATCATTGAAGCTCAACCCCTCGCTAGCTGCGCGCTGCTGTCCATGTCGGCGCAGGACTGCGCCAACACGGGCCTTCAGTTCATTGGGGCGGAACGGTTTGCTGACGTAGTCATCGGCGCCGGCATTCAGGGCCTGAACGATATCGCTTTCGCTGTCGCGACTGGTGAGCATGATTGTCGCAGGCGGCGTTTCCATGTGTTCGCGGGTCCATAGCAGCAATGAAAAACCTGTGAGGTCGGGCAGTTGCCAGTCGAGGATCAGCAGGTCGAAGGTTTCCCGACGCAGTTGACGCATCAGCTCTTCGGTCCGTTCGAAGCTGTGCAGCGACCACGGCTGCTCTCCGGCTTCGGCCATTTGTTGCAGGGTTTGTTCGACCCGGAGTAATTCGGCGGGCTCATCGTCCAGAATCGCAACGCGCATACACGGTGATTCCTTGTCACTTGGGCTGCTGTTTATCGACGATAGCGGCTCAATCTATACAGTGAAAGCAAGCGGCCCACCGTTGGTCGCGGCGTCCGCTATGATTCTTGAGTCGACACCTTAGACGCAGGAACCATGAATCCATTCACTCAGCCCTGCCCTGTTGGCCATGTTTGACCAACGCCATGAAAGCCGGGAGCCAAGCCAGGTACAGCGATTGTTTCGGCAATTGGTGCGCGAGTGGTTGTGGATAAGTCTTGTGCTGTTGCCGCTGACGACACTGCTGTCCTACCGCGCGCAAGTTAACCTGGACGATGCATTCCCTGGCTTGAGCGCATTGCTTTCCCTTGGTCTGGTGACGTGCGTACTCGGGCTGTTGCTGTGGCGTCCGCGCCTGGCGCTCTGGCTGACGCTTACGGGGATGGCGTGTGCGTTGCTGACCAGTGCCGGCCTCGCGGAGTTCAAGAGATGGTGGTGGTCACCGACGCCTGCACTGTTGGGGATGCTATTTGGTTATCTGATCTGGAACTGGCGGCGCCTCAGTGTGGTGTTGACCTATTTCGGTTGGGAATTGGCGCGGCTGGACAGCGAGCCGAAAGTGTTTCCGGAGCGCCGTCGTGCCCAGTACTCCGGTGGCGACCGTCTGCAGAAACAAATCGTGGCGCTGGAACAAGCCATGAGCCTGACCCGTGATACCCACCGATTCATCGCCGATGGCCTGGAATACTTGCCGGTGGCGACGTTGATCAGCGATCCCCAGGGGCAGATCCTGCTCGGCAACCGCAAGGCCCGTGACCTGTTTGGTGGGGATCTGGTCGGCGATGATGTGCTGGAACGACTCAAACAGCTCGGTTATCCGGATATGAACCGCAGGCCGGGTTCGCCCTTATCGACACTGCCGCTGCTGGAGTTTCGCGACCTCAAGGAACGCAGCCTGCGTCTGGAGCGTGCCGGGCTATTACCGGTAGATGGTGAGATTCCGGTCGGCTGGCTATGGAACCTGACTGATTTGAGTGTTGAACGCGAGGCGGAGGAGCAGCGCGCGGTCCTGTTGCGGTTTCTGTCTCACGACCTGCGGGCGCCTCACTCGGCCATCCTCGCGTTGCTCGATGTCCATCGTCATCAAGTGGGCGGCGATTCGCCGCTCTTTGATCAAATCGAGCTACAGGTACGCCGGGCCCTGGAACTGACTGACGGTTTCGTTCAACTGGCGAGGGCGGAGTCCGAGGCTTATCAGTTTCAGCCGAGCCTGTTTGCGATGCTGGTGCTGGATGTGTTCGATCAGGCGCTGCCCATCGCGCAGTTGAAACAAATCGAACTGGTTCATCATGTGGAAGAGCAGGCACAGGAAAGTCTGGTACTGGCGGATCAGTCGCTGCTGACCCGGGCATTGTTCAATCTGCTGGAAAATGCCATCAAGTACAGTGTTTCCGGTACTCGTATCCGTTTGCACGTCAGTCAACACGACAACTGGCTGATCTGTGAGCTCATCGATCAGGGCAAAGGCATCGCCGCCGAGGAGTTACCTGAACTGTTCAGCCAATACCGGCGCTTTTCTTCCGCCCAGGGTATCGATGGCGTGGGGTTGGGATTGTCGATGGTCAAAGCCGTTGTGGATCGGCACGGCGGGCGAATCGAGTGCCGGAGCGAGGTGGGTCAGGGCACGACATTCAGGCTGCAATTTCCGTTGTTTATGCAATGAAAGCGAACGATCCAGGTTGCTCGATCATGTCGGCAATCAACAATTGCTCCGGGCATAAAAAAACCGGCTATATCAGCCGGATTCTTTACGTCCAAAAAATACTTATGCACGTTTTTATGGTTTTTATCATCCAAATAAATATGTAAAAAAATCATAAGGTTACGTACAAATAACGACGGTTTTCAATGAAACGGTACACAGGTTATCCACAGAATCTCAGACAGCCACCTGATCGTTTGATACCGGCGCTTGCGGAGCCGGTGGCAGCGAGCCCATTTCCCGTTGCATCTGCTCGTTCCACGCCTGGACCCGGTCGTTCAATTCAGCAATGGCTCGTGGTCCTGTGCCTTCGGCATACATCGGTGCGCCAATGATCACAGTGATGACACCCTGCTTTTTCGCCCAACCGGTTTTCGGCCAGAACTTGCCTGCGTTGTGCGCAATCGGCAGCACGGGCAATTCGGCGTTGACCGCCAGTGCGCTGCCACCGCGCGAGAATTTTCCGATGGTGCCGTAAGGAACGCGCGTGCCTTCGGGGAAGATCAGCACCCAGACATTGTCCTTGAGCAACTCATCACCTTTTTGCGCCACATGCTTGAGCGCGGCTTTCGGGTTGTCGCGATCGATGGCGATCGGTCGCAACATGGCCATGGCCCAACCGAAGAACGGCACATAGAGCAACTCACGCTTGAGCACCTGGCTTAGCGGTGAGAAGTAAGCGGAGAGAAAGAACGTCTCCCACGTGCTTTGGTGGTTCGACTGAATGACGCAAGGCTGTTCAGGTACGTTCTCGGCACCCTTCACTTCGTAGCGGATACCCAGAAACACTTTGCTCAGCCACAAGGCGCAGCGGCACCAATACACGTTGATGAAGCGATAACGTGCCTTGAAAGGCAGAAACGGCGCGATAAAAAAGCTCAGGCTGCACCACAGCAAGGAGCTGGTGCCCAGCAGCAGGTAAAAGAGGAAGGTTCTGATGGCCTGCAATATCGACATGGTGACGTTTACCGTTGCGGGAGTTGCCCGTCCTATATAAAGCGCACTTCCCTTTCATCCATGGTCAGGATCAATCGAAGCGCACACTTACTCAAGGGCATTTGTGGATAAGTTCTGCGGCAATCGCCGCCAGATCGTCAAAAATCAATGTGCCAACCGGAAGGGTCTTGCCCAAAGTCTTTTCGCCTTTCCCGGTCTTTACCAAAACTGGCTGTGAATCGACGGCTTTGGCTGCTTCCAGGTCACCAAGGCTGTCGCCGACGAACCAGAGATCGGTCAGCGACACGTTGTAATGAGCGGCGATGGTTTTCAACATCCCGGGTTTCGGCTTGCGGCAATCGCAGCCTTCGTCCGGCCCGTGGGGGCAGTAGACGATCAGGCCGACTTCACCGCCCTGCTCCGCCACCAGCGCGCGCAAGCGCTCGTGCATGGCATCCAGGGTGGCGAGGTCGTAATAGCCGCGAGCGATGCCCGACTGGTTGGTAGCGACCGCTACCGTCCAGCCGGCCTTGCTCAACTGCGCGATGGCTTCGATCGAGCCGGGAAGTGGGATCCACTCCTCCACCGACTTGATGTAAGCGTCGGAGTCGTAATTGATCACCCCGTCCCGATCGAGAATCAGCAGTTTCAACAGCAACTCCTCAGCCCAGCAGCGAAATGTCGGCGACGCCGAGGAACAACCCACGCAGACGCGCCAGCAATGCATAACGGTTGGCGCGGACTTTTGCGTCCTCCGCGTTGACCATCACGGCTTCGAAGAACGCATCCACCGGCTCGCGCAGTGCAGCCAGGCGTGCCAGGGATTCGCTGTACTGACGCAAGGCGGCCATCGGTTGCACAGCCTGGTCAGCCTGCTGGATCGCCGAGTACAGGGAGAACTCGTTGGCATTGTCGAAGTACTTGGCTTCCACGACGGTAGGCACCGAGCCTTCGACCTTGCTCAGCAGGTTCGACACTCGCTTGTTCACGGCGGCCAGGGCAGCGGCTTCCGGCAGTTTGCGGAAGGCCTCTACCGCTTGCACGCGCTGGTCGAAGTCCAGGGCCGAGCCAGGCTTGAGGGCACGCACCGACAGGTAGGTGGCAACGTCGACGCCTTCGTCCTCGTAACGGGCACGCAGACGGTCGAAGATGAATTCCAGCACCGAGTCATTGAGGCCGGCAGCCTTGACCTTGGTTCCGAACGCATCCACGGCGAAAGCCACGGCGTCGGTCAGGTCCAGGTCCAGTTGTTTCTCGATCAGGATGCGCAGCACGCCCAGTGCGGCACGGCGCAGGGCATACGGATCCTTGCTGCCGGTTGGCAGCATGCCGATGCCGAAGATACCCACGAGGGTATCGAGCTTGTCGGCGATGGCCACGGCCGCACCGGTCAGGGTGCCGGGCAGTTCAGCGCCAGCACCGCGCGGCATGTACTGCTCGTTCAGGGCCAGTGCGACATCTTCCGGCTCGCCGTCGTTGAGGGCGTAGTAGTAACCGGCGACACCTTGCATCTCCGGGAACTCGCCGACCATCTCGGTCGCCAGGTCGCACTTCGACAGCAGGCCCGCACGGGCTGCCCACGCAGCGTTGCCGCCGATGCGCTGAGCGATGAACGCGGCCAGCCTGGATACGCGCTCGGCCTTGTCGTAGACGCTGCCGAGTTTTTCCTGGAACACCACGTTCTGCAGGCGTTGGTTGAAGTCTTCGAGTTTCTGCTTCTTGTCTTGCTTGAAGAAGAACTCGGCGTCGGTCAAGCGTGGGCGAACCACTTTCTCGTTACCGGCGATGATCTGCTGCGGGTCTTTGCTTTCGATGTTGGCCACGGTAATGAAACGTGGCAGCAACTTGCCGTCGGCGTCCAGCAGGCAAAAGTACTTCTGGTTGTCCTGCATGGTGGTGATCAGTGCTTCTTGCGGTACGTCGAGGAAGCGTTCCTCGAACGAGCACACCAGCGGCACTGGCCATTCGACCAGCGCAGTCACTTCATCGAGCAGGGCTGGCGGAACGATTGCCGTGCCTTCCTGGCGGGTGGCCAGTTCTTCGGTGCGCTTGCTGATGATTTCGCGACGCTCGTTGGCATCGGCCAGCACATAGGCGGCACGCAGGTCGGCCAGGTAGCTGGACGGCGAACCGATGCGCACGCTTTCCGGGTGATGGAAGCGGTGACCACGGGAATCACGGCCGGCCTTCTGGGCGAGGATGGTGCAGTCGATGACCTGGTCACCGAGCAGCATCACCAGCCATTGGGTCGGACGCACGAATTCTTCCTTGCGCGCGCCCCAACGCATGCGTTTCGGGATCGGCAGGTCGTTCAGGGAATCTTCGACGATGGTCGGCAGCAGGCTCGCGGTCGGCTTGCCGGCGATGCTCTGGCTGTAGCGCAGTTTCGGGCCGCTCTGGTCGATTTCGCTCAGCTCGACGCCGCACTTCTTGGCAAAACCCAGGGCCGCCTGGGTCGGGTTGCCTTCGGCATCGAAAGCCGCCTGGAGTGGCGGACCGTCGAGGTTGATGCTGCGATCCGGCTGCTGGGTGGCCAGTGCGGTGATCAGCACGGCCAGGCGGCGCGGGGCGGCGTAAACGGTTTTGGTTTCGTAGTTCAGGCCGGCAGCTTGCAGGCCCTTGTCGATACCGGCGAGGAACGCCTCGGCCAGGGTGTTCAGGGCTTTGGGTGGCAGTTCTTCAGTGCCCAGTTCAACCAGAAAATCCAGAGCACTCATTGTGCAGCCTCCAGCTTGGCCAGTACTTCATCACGCAGGTCCGGGGTTGCCATCGGGAAGCCCAGCTTGGCGCGAGCCAGCAGGTAGGCTTGCGCAACGGAACGCGCCAGGGTGCGTACACGCAGGATGTATTGCTGACGCGCAGTCACCGAGATCGCCCGGCGCGCATCCAGCAGGTTGAAGGTATGGGAAGCCTTCAACACCATTTCGTAGCTCGGCAACGGCAGCGGCTGGTCGAGCTCGATCAGGCGCTTGGCTTCGCTTTCGTAGAAATCGAACAGTTCGAACAGCTTGTCGACGTTGGCGTGTTCGAAGTTGTAGGTGGACTGCTCCACTTCGTTCTGGTGGAACACGTCGCCGTAGGTCACTTTGCCGAACGGGCCGTCAGCCCAGACCAGGTCGTAGACCGAGTCCACGCCTTGCAGGTACATGGCCAGACGCTCGAGACCGTAAGTGATCTCGCCGGTCACCGGGTAGCACTCGATGCCGCCCGCTTGCTGGAAATAGGTGAACTGGGTCACTTCCATGCCGTTGAGCCACACTTCCCAGCCCAGACCCCAGGCGCCGAGGGTCGGCGATTCCCAGTTGTCTTCGACGAAGCGGATGTCGTGGACCAGCGGGTCCAGGCCAACGTGCTTGAGGGAGCCCAGGTACAGTTCCTGGAAGTTGTCCGGGTTCGGCTTCAGGACGACCTGGAACTGGTAGTAGTGCTGCAGACGGTTCGGGTTTTCGCCGTAGCGGCCGTCAGTCGGACGGCGGCTTGGCTGCACGTAGGCGGCGTTCCAGGTTTCCGGGCCAATGGCGCGCAGGAATGTTGCAGTGTGGAAAGTGCCGGCGCCTACTTCCATATCGTAGGGCTGAAGTACCACGCAACCTTGCTCGGCCCAGTATTGCTGGAGGGCGAGGATCAAGTCTTGGAAGGTACGCACGGCTGGCGTAGGCTGGCTCACGAAATTCACCTGTTTCTTGGGCTGCGATTTAAAGAGCGGGAGTATACCCGATTCATGGCTGCGCACGCCCCCTGGAGCCTTATGCCACGCTGCTTTTGGTGTTCCGAAGATCCGTTGTACATGGCTTATCACGATCAGGAGTGGGGCACGCCGCTACGCGATGCGCAGGGATTGTTCGAGTTGCTTTTGCTCGAAGGGTTCCAGGCCGGGCTTTCCTGGATCACCGTGCTGCGCAAACGCGAGCATTATCGTCAGGTGATGTTCGGTTTTGATGTGCAGCGCGTGGCGCAGATGAGCGATGCCGAAATCGACGGGTTGATGCTCGATCCGGGCATCATCCGCAACCGCCTCAAGCTCAACGCGGCCCGGCGCAATGCCCAGGCCTGGCTGGCGCTGGAGGACCCGGTGGAATTTCTCTGGTCGTTCGTCGGAGGCAAGCCTGTGATCAATCATTTCAAGGATCGCAGCGAAGTCCCGGCCGTGACGCCGACTGCCGTGGAAATGAGCAAAGGCCTGAAAAAAGCCGGTTTCACGTTCGTCGGGCCGACCATTTGCTACGCGCTGATGCAGGCCTCGGGAATGGTCATGGATCACACCCGCGATTGCGACCGCTACGCGCAGCTGGCGAACGGCGGTTAGAATGGCCGCCTCGCGCACAGCACAAGATCAGGAGTGACCTGTGGATAAGTTTAAAGGCGCCTTGCTGGTAGGCGCTCTGCGGCTGTTTGCCCTGCTTCCGTGGTGGGCCGTGCAGGCCGTGGGCTCGGCGATTGGCTGGGTCATGTGGAAAACCCCGAACCGTTCCCGCGACGTGGTACGGATCAATCTGTCCAAGTGCTTTCCGGACATGGACCCCGCCGAGCGCGAGCGCCTGGTCGGGCAGAGCCTGAAAGACATCGGCAAGTCCCTGACCGAAAGCGCCTGCGCCTGGATCTGGCCGGCCCAGCGCTCCATCGACCTGGTGCGCGAAGTCGAAGGCCTCGACGTACTGAAGGACGCCCTCGCCTCCGGCAAAGGCGTGGTCGGCATCACCAGCCACCTGGGCAACTGGGAAGTGCTCAATCACTTCTACTGCAGCCAGTGCAAACCGATCATTTTTTACCGTCCGCCCAAATTGAAGGCGGTGGATGAATTGCTGCAAAAGCAGCGGGTGCAGTTGGGTAACAAGGTCGCTGCTTCCACCAAGGAAGGCATCCTCAGTGTCATCAAGGAAGTGCGCAAAGGTGGTGCAGTGGGCATTCCTGCTGACCCGGAACCGGCCGAATCCGCCGGGATCTTCGTGCCGTTCTTCGCCACTCAGGCGCTGACCAGCAAGTTCGTGCCGAACATGCTGGCCGGCGGCAAGGCGGTCGGCGTGTTCCTGCACGCCCTGCGCCTGCCGGACGGTTCAGGTTACAAAGTGATCCTCGAAGCCGCGCCAGAGGCCATGTACAGCACCGATACAGCGGTGTCCTGTGCGGCCATGAGTAAAGTGGTCGAGCGTTATGTCGGGGCCTACCCGAGCCAGTACATGTGGAGCATGAAGCGCTTCAAGAAGCGTCCACCAGGTGAAGAGCGTTGGTACTGACTGACTTGGCACACTCTGTGGATAACCTGTAGGAGCGAGCTTGCTCGCGATGGACGTTAACGATGACGTGGGCTGCCAGGTTGAACGCGGCGCCCTGGCATCCATCGCGAGCAAGCTCGCTCCTACACGTATCCACAACCGTTCATCAAAGGGCGCAGAAGATGTCCGAACACCGCAAGTCATTTCGCATCAAGATCAGTCACGAAAGCTTCGGCGATTGCCTGGGCCAGACACGCAACCTGTCGACCACCGGCGTGTACGTCAAGCATCCGAAACTGTCGGCGCTGCCCCGGGGCGCGGTGGTCTACGGACAGGTGCAGGACTTACCCACAGGCGCGCCGCGGGTACGCATGGAAGTGGTGCTGGTCGATGCCGAGGGCATCGGTTTGCGTTATCTCTGATCAGTGCGCCTGGCGTTCGAGCTTCTTCAGGAACACCGTCATTTCCTTCTCGGCCTGCTTGTCGCCATGGCCGCGAGCAGCTTCCAGGCCCTGCTCCCAGGCCTGCCGCGCGGCTGCAAAGTTCGCCTGCGCCAGATGGGCCTTGCCCAGTAATTTCCATGCCGCCGAATACTTCGGATCGAATTCGACGCAGCGTTGAAAATGCTCCGCAGCCTTGGCGTTCTCCCCCAGATCCAGATAACCCTTGCCCAGGCCGAAGCGCAGCAAAGCGTTATCCACACCCTTGGCGAGCATTTTTTCCAGGGATTCGATCATGGTGGATTCCTTGCCTGAGGCATGTCAGGGGTTGATTTGTTGTAGGAGCGAGCTTGCTCGCGATGAACCTGAGAGCGACGCGGGGTGTCTGGTTTCCAGCATTACCGTTGACGACCATCGCGAGCAGGGCTCGCTCCTACAAAGGCAGGCCAGCGCTAAATCCGCATCAGAAGAAGCTAAGCCCTACATGGAACAGCTTCTCCACATCGCGAATATGCTTTTTATCCACAAGGAACAAAATCACATGGTCGCCCGTTTCGATCACGGTGTCATCGTGGGCGATGATCACTTCTTCGTCGCGGATAATCGCACCGATGGTGGTCCCCGGCGGCAGGCCGATGTTCTCGATGGCCTTGCCGATCACCTTGCTCGATTTCGCATCGCCGTGGGCAATCGCCTCGATGGCCTCCGCCGCGCCCCGGCGCAGTGAGTGCACGCTGACGATGTCGCCCCGGCGCACGTGGGCCAGCAAGGTGCCGATGGTCGCCAGTTGCGGGCTGATGGCGATGTCGATGTCGCCACCCTGGATCAGATCGACGTAGGCCGGGTTGTTGATGATGCTCATCACCTTCTTCGCACCCAGGCGCTTGGCCAGCAGCGACGACATGATGTTGGCTTCGTCGTCGTTGGTCAGGGCGAGGAACAGATCCGCGTCGGCGATGTTCTCTTCCAGCAGCAGGTCGCGGTCCGAAGCGCTGCCCTGCAACACCACTGTGCTGTCGAGGTGGTCCGAGAGATGACGGCAGCGTGCCGGATTCATCTCGATGACTTTTACCTGATAACGGCTTTCGATGGCCTCGGCCAAACGCTCGCCGATCTGCCCGCCACCGGCGATGACAATGCGTTTATAGGTTTCGTCGAGACGGCGCATTTCGCTCATGACCGCGCGAATGTTGGCTTTGGCAGCGATGAAAAATACTTCGTCGTCGGCCTCGATCACCGTGTCGCCTTGCGGCAGGATCGGCCGGTCACGACGGAAAATCGCCGCAACGCGGGTCTCCACGTTTGGCATGTGTTCACGCAACTGCCGCAGTTGCTGACCCACCAGTGGCCCGCCGTAGTACGCCCGCACCGCCACCAGTTGCGCCTTGCCTTCGGCGAAGTCGATCACCTGCAGGGCGCCCGGATGCTCGATCAGGCGCTTGATGTAGTTGGTAACCACTTGTTCCGGGCTGATCAGCACGTCCACCGGAATCGCTTCGTTCTGGAACAACTGCTCTTCGCGGGTCAGGTACGCGGCTTCGCGCACCCGGGCGATCTTGGTCGGGGTGTGGAACAGGGTGTGGGCGACCTGGCAGGCGACCATGTTGGTTTCATCGCTGTTGGTCACGGCGACCAGCATGTCGGCGTCATCGGCCCCGGCCTGGCGCAACACCGTCGGGAATGAGCCGCGACCTTGTACGGTGCGAATGTCCAGGCGGTCGCCAAGGTCGCGCAGGCGTTCGCCATCGGTGTCGACCACAGTAATGTCGTTGGCTTCACTGGCCAGGTGTTCCGCCAGCGAACCGCCAACCTGCCCTGCACCCAGGATGATGATTTTCATCCACTCACTCCATTGAATCCATTTAACCGCGCGCAGCGGCGATCTTGATCAGCTTGGCGTAGTAGAACCCGTCGTGGCCGCCTTCCTGGGCCAGCAACTGTCGACCATGTGGCTGCTTGATTCCCGCCGCCGTGGCAAGGTCCAGCTCACGGGCACCTGGTGTGCGGGCAAGGAAGGCTTCGATGACTTCAGTGTTCTCGGTCGGCAGTGTGGAACAGGTGGCGTACAACAGAATGCCGCCGACCTCCAGCGTGCTCCACATGGCGTCGAGCAACTCGCCTTGCAGCAGCGCCAGCGCGGCGATGTCGTCGGGTTGGCGGGTCAGCTTGATGTCCGGGTGACGACGAATCACGCCGGTGGCCGAACAGGGTGCGTCCAGCAGGATGCGCTGGAACGGCTTGCCATCCCACCACGCCTGAGTGTCGCGACCGTCGGCGGCAATCAGCTCGGCGCTCAGTTTCAGGCGTTCGAGGTTTTCCCGCACCCGCACCAGGCGCTTGGCTTCCAGGTCTACCGCCACGACGCCGGCCAGTTCTGGCTCGGCTTCGAGAATATGGCAGGTCTTGCCGCCCGGTGCGCAGCAGGCGTCGAGCACCCGTTGGCCCGGTGCCAGATCCAGCAGATCAGCGGCCAGTTGTGCGGCTTCGTCCTGCACGCTGATCCAGCCATCGGCGAAACCCGGCAGGCCGCGCACGTCGGTGGCCGCTTCGAGCACAATGCCGTCGCGGCTGTAGACGCACGGCGTGGCGGCGATACCGGCATCCGTCAGCAAACCGAGGTAGGCATCCCGGGTGTGATGGCGACGGTTGACCCGCAGGATCATCGGCGGATGCGCGTTGTTCGCCGCGCAAATGGCTTCCCACTGCTCCGGCCAGAACGCCTTCAGGGATTTCTGCAACCAGCGCGGGTGCGCGGTGCGCACCACTGGATCGCGTTCCAGCTCGGCGAAAATCGTTTCGCTCTCGCGCTGGGCGTTGCGCAGCACAGCGTTGAGCAACGCCTTGGCCCAAGGCTTTTTCAGCTTGTCGGCGCACCCGACGGTTTCACCGATGGCGGCATGGGCGGGGACGCGGGTATAGAGCAACTGATAGAGACCGACCAGCAACAGCGCCTCGACATCGGCGTCGGCGGCCTTGAACGGTTTCTGCAGCAGCCTGGCCGCCAGCGCCGACAAGCGTGGCTGCCAGCGTGCGGTGCCGAACGCCAGGTCCTGGGTGAAGCCGCGATCACGGTCCTCGACCTTGTCCATCTGTGTAGGCAGTGAACTGTTGAGCGATGCTTTTCCGTTCAGGACAGCGGCAAGTGCCTTGGCGGCGGCCAGACGCGGATTCATTGAGCGTCCGCCGCTTGGCCGAGGACGGTGCCGATGGCGAATTTCTCACGGCGGCTGTTGAACAAGTCGCTGAAGTTCAGCGCCTTGCCGCCAGGCAATTGCAGGCGGGTCAGGCACAAGGCCTGTTCGCCGCATGCGACGATCAGACCGTCCTTGCTGGCGCCGAGGATTTCACCCGGGGCGCCTTTGCCTTCGGCGAGGTTCGCGGCCAGCACTTTCAGGGCTTCGCCATTCAAGGTGCTGTGGGTGATCGGCCACGGGTTGAAGGCGCGGACCAGGCGCTCCAGCTCAACTGCCGGGCGAGTCCAGTCGATGCGTGCTTCGTCCTTGTTCAATTTGTGCGCGTAGGTGGCCAGGCTGTCGTCCTGGACTTCGCCCTCGAGGGTTCTGGCGGCGAGGCCGGCAATTGCCTGGACCACGGCCGGCGGGCCCATTTCGGCGAGTCGATCGTGCAGGCTGCCACCAGTGTCTTCGGCACTGATCGGGGTGGTGACCTTGAGCAGCATCGGCCCGGTGTCGAGGCCGGCTTCCATGCGCATCACGGTCACGCCGCTTTCGGCGTCGCCCGCTTCCACGGCGCGCTGGATCGGCGCTGCACCACGCCAGCGTGGCAGCAGCGAGGCGTGGCTGTTGATGCAACCCAGGCGCGGAATATCCAGCACCACTTGCGGCAGGATCAGGCCGTAGGCGACCACCACCATCAAGTCCGGTTTCAGCGCAGCCAGTTCCGCCTGGGCGTCTTCGTTGCGCAAGGTGGGCGGCTGCAGCACCGGGATGTTGTTTTCCAGCGCCAGCTGCTTGACCGGGCTCGGCATCAGTTTTTGCCCGCGACCGGCCGGACGATCCGGTTGGGTGTAGACCGCGACGACCTCATAAGGGCTGCTCAGCAGGGCCTTGAGGTGTTCGGCGGCGAATTCCGGGGTGCCGGCAAAGACAATGCGCAGTGGCTCAGTCATGGGTGACGTCTCTTGAAAAGAAAAAGGCTTGCCGCAGCAAGCCTTTGAAGATGGGCATCAGGCATTCTGGCGATGAAGCTTTTCCAGTTTCTTCTTGATGCGGTCGCGTTTGAGCGTGGACAGGTAATCGACGAACAATTTGCCGTTGAGGTGGTCGCATTCGTGCTGGATGCACACGGCGAGCAAATCTTCAGCGATCAGTTCGTAAGGCTGGCCGTCGCGGTCCAGCGCCTTGACCTTGACCCGTTGCGGGCGATCGACGTTTTCGTAGAAACCCGGCACCGACAGGCAGCCTTCCTGATACTGGCCCATCTCGTCGGTCAGCGTTTCGAGCTCTGGGTTGATGAACACTCGAGGCTCGGTGCGGTCTTCGGAGAGGTCCATCACGACGATACGTTTGTGCACGTTGACCTGGGTCGCGGCGAGGCCGATGCCAGGCGCTTCATACATTGTTTCAAACATGTCGTCGACCAACTGACGCACTTCGTCGTCCACTACGGCCACTGGCTTGGCGATAGTGCGCAGACGCGGATCAGGGAACTCGAGGATGTTTAAAATGGCCATAAGCTTGATTAGTGCACGTGTGAAGTAAGGTCGGGTCGATGGCCTGGCGGGTCCGAAGACATGCAGGCTACCGTTGTAAAACGTAGCTCCCTTCTTTTGACAAGCAAGTTTTGACAGGCAAGCCGGGAGCGAGCCACCGAGGGCTCTGGCGTTTCACGCGAACGCACATAATAAAGGGATTCACCGCATGAGGAAATCACTACTCGCCCTGCTGCTCCTGGCTTCGGCAGGTTGGGCACATGGGCAAGTGCAACTTCGGGAAGATATTCCCACCATAAAGCTGTCGCCTCAGGTGCGCAGCAGCCCCGTGACCGAGGCTATCCCCAGCATTGCGCTGAAATCGATCAACAGTTTTCTGCTGAGTAACCGTATCGTCGACAAGGCCGAGGATTTCGAAGCGGCGCCCTACATTGTCGCCGGTGATGCCGAGCGCGTGCTCAGCGGCGCCGGTGACCGGATCTTTGCCCGTGGCCATTTCGACCCGGCACAGCCGGTGTACGGCATCTTCCGCCAAGGCAAGGTCTACACCGATCCGCAGAGCAAGGAGTTCCTGGGAATCAACGCCGACGACATCGGCGGCGGCGAGGTCGTGGCCACCGAAGGCGACGTCGCCACCCTGGTGTTGCAACGCACGACCCAGGAAGTCCGCCTCGGCGACCGCCTGTTCAGTGGTGAAGAACGCTCGATCAATTCGACGTTCATGCCCAGCGCGCCGGAAACCGAGATCAACGGCTTGATCATCGATGTGCCGCGTGGGGTGACGCAGATCGGCGCACTGGACGTGGTCACGCTGAACAAGGGGCAGCGCGATGGACTGGTCGAAGGCAATGTCCTGGCGGTGATGAAAACCGGCGAAACCGTGCGTGACCGGATCACCGGCCAGCCGTTGAAGATTCCCGATGAGCGCGCGGGTCTGCTGATGGTTTTCCGTACTTACGACAAACTCAGTTATGGGCTGGTGCTCAATGCATCGCGCTCACTGTCGGTGATGGACAAGGTGCGAAATCCGTAAGTTTGCCTCACAAGTTACCAACAGAGTTATCCACAGCTTATTCCCGTTTGTACGGATGCTAATAACGATCAAGGATGATCCATGTCGATGCCTACTGTTACACCGGTTTCCCCCGCGGAACTGGAAGCTCGATTACGTCTGCACCGTTTGCCGGAACTCGGTCCTGCGCGTTTCAAGAAATTGCTCGACGCCTTCGGCTCGGCATCCAAAGCGCTCAGTGCACCAGCCAGTGCCTGGCGCGCGCTGGGTTTGCCACTGGCCTGTTCCGAGGCCAGACGAAGCGCCGAGATTCGTGACGGTGCCAGCCATGCATTGGCCTGGCTGGAGCGTCCGGCCCAGCATTTACTGATGTGGGACCAACCGGACTACCCGGCACTGCTGGCGCAAATCAGCGATGCACCACCGCTGTTATTTGTCGCGGGCAACCCGGGCATTCTGGAAAAACCACAACTGGCGATGGTCGGCAGTCGTCGCGCGTCCCGGCCAGGGATGGACACCGCTGCCGCGTTTTCCCGCAGCCTGGCCGGTGCCGGGTTTGTCATCACCAGCGGCCTGGCCATGGGCATTGACGCCGCCGCGCACCAGGCCGCGCTGGACGTCGGCGGGCAAACGGTCGGTGTGCTCGGTACGGGGCTCGAGAAGTTTTATCCACAGCGAAATCGACGCCTGGCGGACGCCATGATCGCTTCGGGCAGCGCAGTGCTTTCGGAGTTTCCGCTGGATGCGGGCCCAAGCGCCGGCAACTTCCCTCGGCGCAACCGGATCATCAGTGGTTTGTCACTCGGGGTGCTGGTGGTCGAAGCCAGTGTTGCCAGCGGTTCACTGATCACCGCGAGGCTGGCGGCGGAACAGGGGCGCGAGGTGTTTGCGATGCCCGGGTCGATCCATCATCCCGGCGCCCGGGGCTGCCATCAGTTGATCCGTGACGGTGCGGTGCTAGTCGAAACCATCGAACATATCCTCGAAGCCTTGCGCGGCTGGCAACGACTGCCGTTATCCACAGAAACCTGCACCACTGCATCGAATCACCCATTGCTGAAGCTGCTGCATGCCGCGCCTCACACCAGTGAAGCGCTGGCCAATGCAAGCGGCTGGGCCTTGCCGAAAGTGCTGGTGGCGTTGACGGAACTGGAAATGGACGGTCGCGCCGTTTGCGAAAGCGGACGCTGGTTTGCGCGGGTGAGCTAGGTTTTATAAACAAGATCGGTAAACTGCACGGAGCCTTATTCTGGAGTGTTTTTCATGGTCAACAGTTGGCGTGTGCAACAAGCCGCGCAAGCAATTCGCGCCGGGGCGGTGATTGCCTACCCAACCGAAGCAGTCTGGGGTCTGGGTTGCGACCCATGGGACGAGGAAGCGGTGGAGCGTCTACTGCTGATCAAGGGCCGATCTGCGGATAAGGGGCTGATTCTGGTCGCCGACAACATCCGTCAGTTCGATTTCCTCTTCGAAGACTTCCCCGAATTGTGGATGGACCGCATGGCCAGCACCTGGCCGGGGCCGAACACCTGGTTGGTGCCGCACCAGAACCTGCTGCCGGAGTGGATTACCGGCGTGCATGAAACCGTGGCGCTGCGGGTCAGCGATCACCCGCTGGTGCGGGATTTGTGCGCGCTGGTCGGGCCGTTGGTGTCGACATCGGCCAATCCGCAGGGGCGCCCGGCGGCACGCACGCGGATTCGCGTCGAGCAGTATTTCCGTGGCCAGGTGGATCTGGTGCTGGGCGGAAACCTGGGCGGACGCAAGAACCCGAGCGTGATTCGCGATCTGGCGACCGGCAAGGTTGTGCGTCCGGACTGAGACCGAGGCGCGGCCCTTCGCGAGCAAGCCCGCTCCCACACTGGATTTGTAAGCGACACAGATCAAATGTGGGAGCGGGCTTGCTCGCGAAGGGGCCTGATCATTCAGGGCAACAGGACAACCGAACCCGTCGTGCGCCGCGCCGACAACTCGGTCTGCGCCTTCGCCGCGTCGGCCAGTGGATAACGCTGGCTGATGTCCACGGTCAACTTGCCGCTGATGATCATCTCGAACAACTCGTCGGCCATGCGTTGCAGGTTCTCGGCGTTGTTTGCATAAGTGCCGAGGGTTGGCCGGGTCACGTACAGCGAGCCTTTCCCCGCCAGGATCCCCAGGTTCACGCCGTCGACCGCGCCGGACGCATTGCCGAAACTCACCACCAGCCCACGCGGCGCGACGCTGTCGAGTGAGGTCAGCCAGGTGTCCTTGCCAACGCCGTCGTACACCACCGGGACTTTTTTGCCGTCGGTCAATTCCAGCACGCGCTGGGCGACGTTTTCGTGGCTGTAGTCGATGGTCGCCCAGGCGCCGTTTGCTTTGGCCAGTGCGGCTTTCTCCGCCGAGCTGACCGTACCGATCAGCTTCACGCCCAAGGCCCTGGCCCATTGGCAAGCCAGGGAGCCGACGCCGCCCGCCGCGGCGTGGAACAGGATGGTTTCGCCACCCTTGAGTTCATAAGTCTGACGCAGCAAATACTGCACGGTCAGGCCCTTGAGCATCACCCCGGCTGCCTGTTCGAAACTGATGGCGTCCGGCAGTTTCACCAGATTGGCCTCGGGCAAGACGTGAACCTCGCTGTAGGCGCCCAGAGGACCGCTGCCATAGGCCACACGATCGCCTATCCTGAAGCGGGTCACGTCGCTGCCCACTGCCTCGACCACGCCCGCCCCCTCTGAACCGACACCCGATGGCAGGGATGGCGGCGGGTACAGACCGCTGCGGTAATAGGTGTCGATGAAGTTCAGGCCGATGGCCTTGTTGGTTACGCGCACTTCCTTCGGACCGGGCTCGGCGGGTTGGTAATCCACATACTCGAGCACTTCGGGACCGCCATGGGCGCGGAACTGGATACGCTTTGCCATCAGAACTCTCCATAGGTCGTTTTACCAAGCTCCCTATCGGACTCCTAAGCTTGATCTTCGTCAACTGCGGCGGGTCGACTTGCGATGGTATGCTACGGGCCCATTTGCGCAGGCTGAGCTCCAATGGAGCGCCGCGTAGTATTGCCCGATTCAAGGTGATGACATGACGACCCGCACCGAGGCCGTAAAAGCCTACCTGCTCGACCTGCAAGACCGTATTTGCGCCGCCCTGGAAGCCGAAGACGGTGGCACGCAATTCGTCGAAGACGCCTGGACCAGGCCGGCCGGCGGTGGCGGTCGTACCCGCGTGATCGAAAACGGCACGGTGATTGAAAAGGGAGGCGTCAACTTTTCCCACGTCTTCGGCAGTGGTCTGCCACCCTCCGCCAGCGCTCATCGTCCGGAACTGGCCGGCCGTGGCTTCGAAGCCCTTGGCGTGTCGCTGGTGATTCACCCGCACAACCCGCATGTGCCGACTTCCCACGCCAACGTGCGCTTTTTCATCGCTGAAAAAGAAGGTGAAGAAGCGGTCTGGTGGTTTGGCGGCGGCTTCGACCTGACCCCGTATTACGGCAACGAAGAAGACTGCATCCACTGGCACCGAGTCGCCGAGCAAGCCTGTGCGCCGTTCGGCCCGGATGTTTACCCGCGCTACAAGGCCTGGTGCGACAGCTACTTCCACATCAAGCATCGTCACGAGCCGCGTGGCATCGGCGGGCTGTTTTTCGACGACCTGAACGAGTGGGACTTCGACACCAGCTTCGCCTTCATGCGTGCTATCGGTGACGCGTACATCGACGCCTATCTGCCGATCGTGCAGCGCCGCAAGAACGATGCGTTCACCGCCAAACAGCGTGAGTTCCAGGAATTCCGCCGTGGTCGCTACGTTGAATTCAACCTGGTCTATGACCGTGGCACGTTGTTCGGCCTGCAGTCGGGTGGTCGCACCGAGTCGATATTGATGTCCTTGCCGCCGCAAGTGCGCTGGAGTTACGACTGGAAGGCCGAGCCTGGCAGCGAAGAAGCGCGCCTGACCGAGTATTTTCTGCAAGACCGCGATTGGTTGGCCGAAGCCTGAACGAGGAAACCTGATGGACCGTTATGTCGTATTCGGTAACCCGATTGGCCACAGCAAGTCACCGCTGATCCATCGCCTGTTCGCCGAACAGACCGCGCAGAAGCTGGACTACAACACGCTGCTGGCACCACTCGACGACTTTTCCACTTGTGCCCGGACTTTTTTCCTCGAAGGGCGCGGCGCCAATGTGACGGTGCCGTTCAAGGAAGAAGCCTTTCGATTGGCGAACAGCCTGACTGCGCGGGCGCAGCGTGCCGGTGCGGTCAATACCTTGAGCAAACTGGCCGATGGCAGTCTGCTGGGCGACAACACCGACGGTGCAGGGTTGGTGCGGGACCTGACGGTCAACGCCGGGTTCAGCCTCAAGGGCAAACGCATCCTGTTGCTCGGTGCTGGTGGTGCGGTGCGTGGTGCGCTGGAGCCGCTGCTGGCCGAGCAACCGGCATCGGTGATCGTCGCCAACCGCACGCTGGACAAGGCCGAACTGCTGGCGGAGCTGTTCGGCGATCTGGGGCCGGTCTCGGCCAGCGGTTACGACTGGTTGCGGGAGTCGGTGGACCTGATCATCAATGCGACCTCCGCGAGTCTGACGGGCGATGTGCCGCCAATCGCGTCCAGCCTGATCGAACCCGGCAAAACGGTGTGCTACGACATGATGTACGGCAAGGAGCCGACCTCGTTCTGCCGCTGGGCCAGCGAACACGGGGCCGCGGTGGCGATGGATGGCTTGGGGATGCTGGCCGAGCAAGCGGCGGAAGCGTTCTTCCTGTGGCGCGGAGTGCGCCCGGATACGGCGCCGGTGTTGGCCGAACTTCGCCGACAACTGGCCCTATAACCTACTGTAGGAGCGAGCTTGCTCGCGAAAAACCCGAGGGCGCTGTTGAGCATCTGGTTTTGCGCGTAATCGTTCACGACCTTCGCGAGCTAGCTCGCTCCTACAGAGAGCGGTGTTTCAGTCTTCAAACCGGATCGGGCATTTCTCCGCCCCTTCCAGCTTCCTCAACTCTTCCACCACCTGCGGCCGGGCCCGGCGCAAGGTCAGGCTGCGGTCCTGGCGCAGCAGGCGCCGCGCTTCCTGATGCAGCATTTCCACTCCTGAATAGTCGATGAAGTTGATCTGCTGCGCCTCGATCACCACGCGCGCGCCGTGCATGCGTTGCAGGCGTACTTGCAGGTAATGGCTGGCACCGAAAAAGATCGAGCCCCCTACCCGCAGAATGTCTTCCTCGCCATCTCGCACGTGCTGCACCCGTGGTTGCGATGTGCGTTTGAGGTAGAAAAAAAGCGAGGCCAGCACACCGGCGTAGATCGCCGTCTGCAACTCCAGCAGCAGCGTGGCGACACAGGTCAGCGCCATGACCACAAATTCGGCACGGCTGACCCGCAACAACGCACGAATGCCGCGATGGTCCACCAGTCCCCAGGCAATCAACAGAATACTGCCCGCCATGGCCGGAATCGGTATGTGTTCGATCAGTCGCGCGCCAAAAATGGCGAACAGCGCCACCCACAGTGCGGAAAAAATCCCCGCCAGCGGCGAACAGGCACCGGCCTCGTAGCTCAGTCCGGAGCGGGTAAAAGAACCGGCAGACAACGAACCGGAAAAAAACGCACCGACGATATTCGATAAGCCCTGGGCGCGAACTTCCTGGTTGGCGTCGAGCAATTGCTGCGAACGTGCGGAGATCGAGCGGGCAATCGACAGGCTGGTCACCAGCCCGAGCATGCCCACTGCCACGGCGCTGGGCAGCAAGCGCAGGATCAGGTCAAGGTCCAGCGGTAACGGACTGAATGGCGGCAGCTTGCCGGTGAAGGCGCTGACCAGTTGCACATGGCCGAACATCGATGGCCAAAGCCAGACCAGCAATGCACCCAGCACCAGAGTGATCATTAGCGTCGGCCAGCGTGGCAACCACAGCTTGAGGATCACGCCCACCACGACCGTCGCCAGCCCCAGCGCCAGCGAAGGTTTGTCCATTTCGCCGAGATGGCGCAACAAGGTGATGAAACTGTCCAGTGCGGTGGCCTGGCTGGGCAAGTCCAGCCCCAGCAGGTTAGGCAGTTGACCGATGGCAATCACCACGGCAGCGCCAAGGGTGAAGCCGAGTACCACCGAGTGAGAGACGAAATTCACCAGCGCGCCAAACCGCAGCAAACCCAGCAGCCACTGAAAGATGCCGGCAAGAAACGTCAGTAACAGGATCAGCATGACGTAGTCCTGCGACACTGGAACGGCCAGAGGACTGACGCTTGCGTACAGGACAATCGAGATGGCCGCCGTAGGACCGCAGATCAAATGCCACGATGAACCCCACAGGCAGGCGATCAGCACCGGGATGATTGCGGCGTACAGGCCGTATTCCGGTGGGAGACCGGCAATCAGGGCGTAGGCAATGGACTGCGGCAACGCGAGAATCGCACCGCTGAGGCCGACGATCAGGTCGCGCCCGACACTGGCGCGGGTTTGCCGGGGCAACCAGGTAAGGAACGGGAAGAGTGAATGGCGGCTTGGCAGGGCCATGGGGCCTCTCGGTCGGGGTTTTGCGAAAGAGTATCAGGACATGACCTGTGGGAGCGGGGGGGGGGGGGGGGGGGGGGGGGGGGGGGGGAAGAAATTTTATTTAAAAGTGGCCCACCGCGCGCAGAAACACAACACCGC